>JBBSIT010000195.1:0-7176 GCA_038231995.1 Acetobacterales bacterium
CGGCCAAGGCGGCCAGCACGCCCGTCACGGCGGACGCGGCCAGCCCCACTGCGAAGATCGGCTCGCGCAGGCGCTGGACGATGTCGGCCCGCACGCCGTGGACGGCAGCGAGGAACGCCAGGACGACCACCGCCAGCAGGAGCCAGAGGGCGAGGCGCGACAGCGGCGAGCGCAGCGGGCGGACGGGCGCCGCCTCGCCCGCGAGCCTCTCGATCAGGTCCGGCGTCTCCGTCACGATGCTCCGTCCTCTTGCCCAAGCCGCCTCCTGAGTGCCTTGATCCCGCGGTGGGTCGCGACCTTCAGCAACGCCACCGACATCCCGCTCGCCGCCGCGGCCTCCTTCAGCGTCATCTCCTGCAGCTTCAGGAGCGTGATGGCCCGCCGCTGCCCCTCTGGCAGCGCATCCAGGGCTTGCTGAAGAACCCGCCCGTCAGCGGCTCCTGTTTCAAGGTTCGACTCAGGGACCGGGAAGGTTTCATGCTCCGGCGCGAGCGCGGTCTCCCTGGCGGTGGTGCGCCCGAGCTGGCGCAGGCGGTCGATCACACGATGCCGCGCGACGCCGGCCAGCCACGGCTTGAAGGGGCGGCTCGCGTCGTAGGTGTGCCGGATGGCGTGCATCGTCAGCAGGATGTCCTGCACCGTGTCCTCGGCGGCACTCGGGTTGCGGTGCGCCCGGTGCGCGATCGCGCGCAGGTAGGGCGTGATCGCCAGGAGCAGGCGCCGGTAGGCGGCCACGTCGCCCGCCTGCGCGCGCGCCATGAGGGCGGACCACTCGGCCGGATCGGTGGCGAGCGGCTCGCGCGGCCGCTGGTCCGTGTCTTTCATCATGAGACCCGACCGTAGCGCGTCCGGGCCAGTCACGTGAACTGTGCCCGCAGGAGAAAGGCGATCCGTGCGATGCCTGCGTCGCCTGTAACCTTTGCCGGAAGGGATCCGAACCTTTCCATGCGGCCCCACGAGCGGGCCGCGCACCGAGCGAGGGAACAGCCCGCCCCTGCCGGGCGACACGGGCCCGCGGCGGGCCGGCGAGGTCGAGGAGATCGAGGAGGTCGTCATGAACACGTCCAGCGGTTCCGACTACGGCAAGGGCATCGTCGCGGGCTTCGCCGCAACCGTCGTCCTGTCGGTGATCATGCTGATGAAGGAGGCAATGGGGCTGATGCCGGAGCTGAACATGATAAAGATGCTCAGCGGCATGCTGAACGGTCCTCCCGCCGTCGGCTGGGTCGTCCACTTCGCCATCGGCACGCTCATCTGGGGCATCGCCTTCGCGTGGCTCGACCCTTACCTGCCCGGGTCCCAGTGGTTCCGGGGCGTGATCTTTGCCTGTGGTGCCTGGCTCATCATGATGGTGGTCCTGATGCCCATGGCCGGGGCCGGGCTGTTCGGGCTGAACCTGGGCGTGATGGCGCCAGTCGCGACGTTCGTGCTCCACTGCGTCTATGGCGCGGTTCTCGGGAGCGTCTACGGGGCGCTTCTCGGCCGCGACGCGCCGGGGCCGGGGGCGATCTCCCGCACCGCCGCGTGAGGCGGCTGTCCGACCCCGCGCACGCGACCTCGAGCACCCCCGCCCCGGGCATCATCAGCGATGGCCGGCCAGGGCGGGTCGGGGGACCGGTCAGCGGCCCCGAAGGCGAGAGTTCGGATCGGAGCTCGCCGACCGGCCCGGAAGCGCAGGCCGATCCCCTGGACCAGCACCGAGACGTCGTGCCGCGCTGGCGCACGTCGATGGAAGAGATCCGCGCCGAGATCATAGCGCAGGGCTGGAGCGAGGAGCGCCGGGCCTTCCGCCAGCGCTACGGGGCGGAGGCGCTCGACGCCTCGGTGCTGCTGATGTCGGTCATGGACTTCCTGCCCCACGGCGACCCCCGTCTGCGCGCCACCGTGGCACGGATCGAGGAGGACCTGACGATCGGCGGCCTCGTCCACCGCTTCCGCCCCGATGAATTGCCGGAAGGCGCGCGGTCGGACCTGCCGATGGGCGCGTTCGAGGGCGCGTTCCTGCCCTGCTGCTTCTGGCTCGCTACGGCGCACGCCAAAAACGGGCGCCCGGACGCGGCGGAGGCGATCGTCGCGCGGGTCGAGGCCACCGCGGGCGGGCTCGGGTTGCTGGCCGAGGAGATGGACGCCCGCGGCGGCGCCTTCCTCGGCAACACGCCGTTGCTGTTCAGCCACGCCGAGTACATCAGGGTGGTGGTGGAGCTCGCCAAGGCGCGGCCGCTCGGGCACGTCGAGCTCATGGCGGGCATGGCCCTTCGCGAGGCGAAACGCTGGCTGGGCGGCGCATGACGAATGCCGTTCCGGCGGCGGCGTGGCTGTGAGACGGAACCGAAGGAGGAGACGATGCCTGCACCCCTGACACGTTGGCTGGGCACCACGCCCGGGCACCTGAAAGACCAGATCCGCAACGACGACGGCGAGTACATGCGGCTGCGGCGGGGCACCGTCACGGTCTCGCTGCTCGGCATCGCCGCCATGGCCGCGACGACGCTGCTGCAGATGGGGGTCGTCCGGCGCCTGCCCGACCCGCCGGTCGGCAACTTCGACACCGAGAAGGTCAACACCTCGGACGAGGCGTATAGCTACGGCGGTCCGGACAGCCCGATCAATATCCTCATGCACGCCGTGAACCTGGTCCTGGCCTCGACCGGCGGGCCGGACCGGGCGCGCGAGCACCCCTGGCTGCCGCTGCTCGCCGCCGCGGTGGAGGCGCCGCAGTCGGCGGTCGCGGCCAAGTACCTGTTCTACCAGATGCCGGAGGTGGACCGGGCGTGGTGCCCCTACTGCATTGTGGACGCGTTGATGCACTTCGCGACGCTCGGCCTGGTGCTGCCCGAGGCGATCGAGGCGGCGCGGCAGCTGCTCGGGGGGCGGGGTGGCCTACCCGCGGCGGTCGGTGGGCGATAACGTGCGTGGGGCGAGCTCCGTCCCGAGTGCGGCACCTCCCACTTCCACCGCCAGGCCCGAGCCGTGCCCGGCTGCTAGCGCTCCGCAGAGCGCGAGTGGGGCAGCTCCATCACGCTTCGCCGCGCGCCGGGTAGTCCTTCTGCGTGACGAAAGCGATCGCGGCCAGGACCTCCGAGAACTGCGGCCGTGCGAAGGGCATGGTCTGGAGCGACGCGGCGTAGAGCGTCCCGTCGGGGCGGACAAGGAACAGACCGGGCTTGGCGTGAAGCTCCATTGCTCGGCCACAGTTCGGTCGGGAAGGTTCGACCACTTGGTCACGCTCGCCACGTGGTCAAAACAGCGCTGTCTGGAGCCAACCAGTTATTGCTTCGTGAGAATGTAACGCCCGCGCTGCTCCGGCGAACATTAGGAGGCACCCCGTGCCGCATTAGGATTCGTGCGAGGGTCCAATGCCCGCGGTCGCACGAGAAACCTGAACTGGAGAACTCGCCATGTTGAACCGACGCACCCTGATGACCGCCTTGATCCTGGTTGCCGGCTTGGCCCTGAGCGGGAACGCGCAGGCCGCCGAGGCCAAGCCGTTCGACCAAGCCGCGTTCGAGGCCGCCAAGGCCACCGGCAAGCCCGTGCTCGTGGAGGTGACGGCGCCTTGGTGTCCGACCTGCAAGGCCCAGAAGCCGATCCTCACCGATCTCAAGGCGCAACCCAAGTTCAAGGACATGGCCGTCTTCGAGGTGGATTTCGACAGCCAAAAGGACGCGCTCCGCGCGCTGGGCGTCCAGATGCAGAGCACGCTGATCGCCTTCAAGGACAACAAGGAGGTCGGACGCTCGACGGGCGACACCAACAAGGACTCCATCGCGGCCCTGCTCAACAAGGCGATCTGAGCAGCACTCGATGATCGGCACGATCGGGTTCGCGGCGCTCGCTGGCATACTGTCCACCCTCTCCCCCTGCGTCCTGCCGATCGTGCCGCTGGTGCTCGGTGCTGCAGCCTCCGAGCACCGGCTCGGTCCCGCTGCACTCGCGGCGGGACTGGCGTTGTCCTTCACCGTCGTCGGCCTGTTCGTCGCTACGATCGGCTTCGCGGTCGGCCTCGATGCCGGCGTGTTCCGGGCGGCTGCGGCCATGCTGCTGATCGGGATCGGCACCGTCCTGATCGTTCCCAGCTTCCAGGCGCAGCTCGCCGTGGCCGCCGGTCCGGTCGGCAACTGGACCGAGCAGCGCTTCGGCGGCTTTTCGACCACGGGCCTTGCCGGTCAGTTCGGCGTCGGCCTGCTCCTCGGGGTTGTGTGGTCGCCATGCGTCGGGCCGACGCTTGGAGCTGCCTCGGTGATGGCCGCCCGGGGCGAGAACCTGGCGCAGGTGGCTCTCACCATGCTGGCCTTCGGTCTCGGCGCCGCGTTGCCGCTGCTCCTCCTCGGGACGCTCTCTCGCGAAACCCTGATGCGCTGGCGCAACCGCATGTTGGCGGCGGGCAAAGGCGTCAAGCAGGTCATGGGCGGCGTGCTCGTCGGGGTCGGCGTCCTGATCCTGTCCGGGCTCGATAAGGCGGTCGAAGCTTGGCTCGTCGCGGCCTCGCCCGAGTGGCTGACCACTCTCACGACGCGGCTCTGACCAACGCTACGCCGCGCTGTAATCGGAGTATCTGGTGATCGTGCACCAGCAGTGTTGACCGGACTGGACATGAGCCCTGTGGCCATCCCGCCCCGGCCGGAACGCGACCTGCGGCTCGACCTGGTGCGGGGCTGGCTGCAGCTCTCCATCTTCGCCAGCCACGTGGGCGGCTCCTTCGCGGGCGCCCACTTGATCCACGGCGCCTGGGGCTTGTCGGACAGCTCGGAGCAGTTCGTGTTCCTGTCCGGCCTCGCGCTGGGTTCGGTGTTCGCCCGCAAGCGGCTGCGCGACGGCTGGGGCAGCGCGGTGCGCGACATGCTGGGCCGCGCTGCCCGGCTGTGGCGCACCCACCTCGCAATGCTCGTCCTGTTCGGCGCGATGATCCTGCTCGCCAACCATTTCCTGCCCGGCGAGGCGGACGGCTACGGCTGGGGCTTGCTTCTGCGCGATCCCGTCCGTGCCGTGCCGGCGGCGCTCGTCATGCTGTATCAGCCCGCCTATCTCGACGCGCTCTCGCCTTTCATACTCGGCATGGCGCTGCTGCCGCTGTTCGCGTGGGGACAGGCCCGGGTGGGCGCCTGGGCGCTGCTGCCCCCCGGCCTGCTGTGGCTGGGGGTGCAGGCTGGTCTGCCCGCGCCCGACCTGTCCGGTGACAGCCCGCCAGGATTCAACGTGCTGGCCTGGCAGTTCCTGTTCCTGATCGGCGCGTTCCTCGGCCGGCGCGTGCTCCTGTTCGGCCGCGCGGTGCCGCCCTCGCGGGCACTGCTGTCGGCCGCGATCCTGATCGTGCTGCTCGGCTTCGCCGCCCGCGTAGCTGGGCGGCTTTGGGCGGACTGGCCTCCGGTCTGGCACGTGCTGCCGTATCTCGGGGTGAGCCACGACGCCAAGGCGGCGCTGGCGCCCGCGCGGCTGCTGCATGCCCTGGCGCTCGCCCTGCTGGACGCCAGACTGGTGCCCGCGCGCGCGACATGGATGGAGGGCGCGGCCGGACGGATGTTGGCGGTGGTCGGACGGCACTCGCTCTACGTGTTCTGTTTCGGCCTGTTCCTTTCCTGGGGCGCCACCACGGCGTTGCGCCTCCTGCCCGGGCAGGCCGCCTGGCTCGACCCGGCGCTGATCGCCACGGGCGCCGCCCTGCTCGTCGTCTACGCGCGCACGCTGGACCGGCCGCGGCTGCTTGCGGCCCTGCTGTTCCGGGTGCGTCCCGTGTCGTGCCCGACGGCAGGTTTTGCCAGCTCCCGCGCCAGCAAGTATCGCCTGTGCACTCGCGGGGACAATAATAGCTGATGGACCCGGTCCCAACAGCCTCGCCACCAACGCCACCTCGTCCCCCCTGCGCTGAGGAAAGGCCCGCCCCACGCGAGCAACCCTCACTGATCGCGCAGTATGGGACGAGCCACCTTCATCGACACGGACATGCGGTCATACGGTGTACAGTGGCGCCCTGCGCTTTATCATCCCCGCCTCGGCAAGGAACAGGTCGCGCTCGAACTCTACAATCATCGGATCCGGAAGGAGGTGGGCAGGGAGGGGAGGGACGCGACAACCCTGCCTCGCTGCTCTGTCGTTCGGAGGCCGCGGGCATTTCGATCAGGACGCGTCGGTGGGATGCGCCGGCCGATATCGCTATGCGACGCGTCGGCGAGCGCCGTCGGGCCTGCGGCGGCCTGCAAGGCGTCCTTTCGCTCGCCGAGGCTGGCCGCAGTGACGCGCTTGCAGCGATGTTGGCCGGGATCAGGGAGTGCGCCTCGGTGGACGCCGACACGGAGGCGAGGGTCGACATGGAGATGGGGCTCGCGCCTCCGCAACAGCACCCGGCGCGTGGCGCTCACCGGAGCGGCTCCCTGGACGCACGGGCACCGCGGCCCCGGCCCTGGAGGCTGTGCCGTGCCGAGAGGTGTTACGGGGATAAGCATTCGTGACTGCGGCAGAAACCCTGCCCGCCGCGTCGCCGTTGGACGTGCGGATACACCTCGCATTACGAACCCTGCCTGTGCTCTGTCTTCTCGGGCCGACAGAAAGCGAGGACACAGCCCGCGGCATGGAGGGATCGATGCGAAGCGAAACGCTGCGCGTGGACGGCGTGCCCATGCGCTGGGAGGAGCAGGGCGAGGGTATGCCCCTCGTCCTGGTTCACGGCATCCCCACCTCGCCGGCGCTGTGGCGCTACGTCGTGCCGAGGCTCGCAGGCGCCGCGCGCTGCATGGCCTGGGAGATGGTGGGCTACGGCGCCAGCATTCCTGCCGGCCGGGACCGTGACATCTCGGTGGGGCGGCAGGCAGAGTATCTGCTGGCTTGGCTCGATGCCATGGGCATCGGACGTGCCATCCTTGCGGGGCATGACCTCGGCGGCGGCGTAGTGCAGATAGCAGCCACGCGCCGGCCGTCCGTCTGCGCCGGTCTCTTCCTCACCAACGCCATATCCTACGACTCCTGGCCTATCCCGAGCGTGAAGGCCATGCGCGCCATGGGCGGACTCGTGCGCCACACGCCAGACGCGCTGCTGCGCCTCGCCTTGGGGCCTCTCTTCGCGCGCGGGCACGATAATCCGACGCGGCGACAGGAGTCGTTCGAGATCCACCTCGCACACTACGCCCGTCACGACGGTGCCGATGCGCTCATCCGGCAAGTGCGCGCGCTTGATGTCCGCGA
>JBBSIT010000196.1:0-7123 GCA_038231995.1 Acetobacterales bacterium
GGGTCGCCGCCCTGTGCGGCTTCGCGGAGCACCGCGCCAACACCCTGCTCGACGACGGCGCCGTGCTGACCGGAGAGGTCGGCGAGCCGATCCTGGACCGCGACGCGAAGCTGGCCACCCTGAAGGAGCTCACGGCGCGGCGCGGTCTCTCCCTGTCCGAGACGCTCGCGGTCGGCGACGGCGCGAACGACCTCGCCATGATCCATGTAGCCGGGCTAGGCGTCGCCTACCACGCCAAGCCGATCGTCGCGGAGACGACGCGGGCGCGCATCGACCATGCCGACCTGCGGGCCCTGTTGTTCGTGCAGGGCTACTCGGTGCAGGAGTTCGCGAGCGTATAGCGGCGGATCGGGTTACCTGATGCCCAAGAATCCCGCCAAAGCTTGATCCACGCTCGCCATCGCGGCCTCGTCGAGGCAACCGATCCGCCTCCCGGCCTTCGAGCGCGGGACCGTCGTCGCTTTGTCCACCATGACTTGCGACCGCGAGCGCAGCCCGGTGATCCCAGCAGGTTCCACGGTGATGCGCAGCAGCGGCATGTCATGCAGCTCGCTGGTCAACGGCAGGACGGTGATGGACGGGTGCTCGGCATAGAGGTTCGCCTATACGATCAACGCCGGCCGCGGCTTGCCATAGTCGCCGGAGTTGGCGACCGTTACCAGATTTCCGCGCCTCACGCGGTCCAGCCTTCGGTGTCGGACACGTCCTCGATCCAGCGCATCACCTCGGCCTCGTCGCTGCCCGGGTCGGCCGCGCGCTCGGCGAGAAGCCGAGACTGCCGCCGCGCTTCGGCCGTTGCGGCGCGGCCCCGCCGCCGCTCCACGTAGGCCCGCATGAAGTCGCGCAGCAACTGTCCGGCCGGCTTGTCCTCCTCCGCCGTGGCGGCCGTGAACGCCGCCTTCAGCTCCGGGTCCACCCGGAAATTGAAGCTGCCCACCTTGGGACGCGCGCTCATACGCGGCATGATGAAACCGTCCTCCAGAGGCGAACCGAAGTCAGTGAATTGTAAATATAACGCACGTGGATCGCATATCTATCGCGAGGTCTGTGATCGCCCACGCCGCCCCGTCGGGATACACGGTTACGCCGGGTCGAGTCGGTTTACGGGCTAGACCTGCATCTGTTTCGCCGAATCAAGGCGGCCCGCCGCCCAACGCATCACTCGGCATCCCGGAGCGGACCTTCATGCACTTCGAGGCAGCAGGGCGGCTAGAAGTGCGAGGTGGTTGCGTACTGGATCGACCATTCCGGCCCGAAACGGGCAAACGATTCCTACCCGATGAGGAGATTACACGTGGGATCAGCGAAGAGCTGCAGGTCCATTGGCCGGCGCAGTGCAAAATATTCGATATTCCACGCAGCGAGCGGGCGCTCTTGGGCACGTTCTGAAATCCAAGCCGACCAGGAACACCCCAGTTCCCGGTCGGCTCGCTTCCGCCTCAGCCCGGCGAGCGCTGCGTTCCGCCCTGCAGCGGCACCGGCACCCAGCGCAGCCCCTCGCCGCTCTGGATCAGCATCAACACCGTCTTGCGGTTCTGCTTGCGGAAGCGCTCGATCCGCTCCTGCACGTCGGCCGGCGTCGCCGCCGCCTCCTGCTGCACCTCGACGATGACGTCGCCGGGCTTCAGTCCGCGGCCGGCCGCAGTGCCATCCGGCACCACCTCGGTCACGACCACGCCCTTCTGGTCCTGGTTCAGCGAGTAGCGGCTGCGCAGCTCGTCCGTGATCGGCGACAGGCGCAGGCCCAGGCCGGATATCTCGGCCGTGCGGCTCGGCGGCGCCGGGCGGGCCGGGTTCGAGCCGCCGCCGGTGCTGGCCTGCTGCACGTCCTCCGGCAGCTCTCCGACCGAGGCCTGCACCGTCAGCTGCTTGCCGTCGCGCCATAGCACGACCGGCACCTGCTTGCCGATCTCGGTCTCGGCCACGATGCGCGGCAAGGTGCGCATCTCCTTCACGTCCTGGCCGTTGAACTTCAGCACGATGTCGCCGCCGCGGATGTTGGCCTTGTCGGCCGGCCCGCCCTCGTTGACCCGGCCCACCAGCGCGCCGCTCGCAGGGCTCAGCCCCACGCTCTCGGCGATCTCGGGCGTGACCTGCTGGATCGACACGCCGAGCCAGCCGCGCCGCGCCCGGCCGAAGTCGCGCAGCTGCGCCACCACGGTCTTGGCCAGGTTGGACGGCACGGAGAAGCCGATGCCGACCGAGCCGCCCGTCGGCGAGTAGATCGCCGTGTTGATGCCGATGACCTGGCCGTCCATGTTGAACAGCGGGCCCCCGGAGTTGCCGCGGTTGATCGCAGCGTCGGTCTGGATGAAGTCGTCATAGGGACCCTGGCGGATGTCGCGGCCCCGCGCGCTGACGATGCCGGCGGTGACGGAGCCGCCCAGCCCGAACGGGTTGCCGATCGCCACCACCCAGTCGCCCACGCGGGAGGCGTCGCTGTCGCCGAACGACACGGCGCGCAGCGGCTTGTCGCTCGTGACCTTCAGCACGGCGAGGTCGGTGCGCTCGTCCTTGCCGACCAGCGTCGCCTTCAGCGTCGTGTTGTCCTGCAGGATTACGCTGATCTCGTCGGCGCCGTCGATGACGTGGTTGTTCGTCACGATGAAGCCGGCGGCGTCGATGATGAAGCCCGAGCCCAAGCTGACGGCCCGTCCGCCCGGCCCACCCGGCGGCGGCGCGTTGTCGCCGCGCGGCGAGCGCGGGTTGCCCGGCCGGTTGCGCTCCATGAAGTCGCGGAAGAACTGCTCGAACGGCGATCCCGGCGGGAACTGCGGGACTTCCGGCCCGGCGCCGGGTCCGCCTCGGTCGGCGCGCGCCTGGGCACTCTGGGTCGAGGAGATGTTGACCACCGAGGGCAGCAGCTGAGCCGCGAGGTCGGCGAAGCTCTCCGGCGCCGACCGCGCCACGGCGGGCTGCGGGACCAGCGGCACGGCCGCGGGGAAGACGAAGACGCTGGCGAGCGCGAGAGCGCGCAGGGTCGAGAGGCGCATGACGACGGGTTCCCCCTGGTTCAGCCGAATGGCGCCGGCGCGGTGGGCGCGCCAGCAAGGAGTGAGGTGGTGCGCCTCACGCGATTGGGTAGTGCCCTATGGCCGCGGCGCCTCGCGCAGCAGCCGCAGGAAGTCGTTGTCCGGCGTCAGCACCAGGCGCGACGCGGCCGTGCTGTTCGTCCCGAACGCCTCGCGATAGGCCTGCAGCGTGCGATATGTCGAGTAGAATTGCGGATCGCGCTCGAAGGCCGCGGCGTAGATCTGGATCGCCTGGCGCTCGCCCTCGCCGCGCAGCCGGTCGGCCTGGGCGCGCGCTTCGGCCAGCAGCTCGCTGCGGTCGCGCTCCGCGTCGGCGCGGATGCGCAGCGATGCCTCCTCGCCCTCGGCGCGCGCCTGCCGGGCCACGCGCTCGCGCTCGGACTGCATGCGGCTCAGGATCGCCTGCGTGTTGCCCTCCGGCAAGTCGGCGCGGCGGATGCGCACGTCCTCGATGGCGACGCCGAAGCCGCGCATCTCCTCGCTGACCTGTGCTGCGATCAAGCCCATGATGCGCCCGCGGTCGGCCGACAGCACGTTCAGCAAGGTCTCGTTGCCGAGCACGCGCCGCAGCGACGAGGTGACGACCGAGTTCAGCCGCGCGCGGATGCCGTCCTCGCGCAGGCCGACCGACTGGTAGTAGCGCAGCGGGTCGGTGATGCGGAACCGCGTGAAGCTGTCCACGATCAGGCGGCGCTGGTCGCTGAGGATGATCTCCTCACCGGGGCTGTCATAGTCCAGCAGCCGGCGGTCGAACACGAGCACGGTCTGGATGAACGGCAGCTTGGCGTGCAGCCCGGGCTCGCTGATCACCCGGATCGGCTGGCCGAACTGCGTCACCAGCACCTGCTGGGTCTGCGCCACCGTGAACAGGCTGGCGCCTGCCAGCACGGCGATCACGAACACCGCGGCGATGGCGGCGATGGCTGTACGGCTCATCGGGCGGCACCCTGCCGGGCGGGGCCCGGCGCCGGCTGCGCGCCCTGCGCCGTGCGGGGCTGGCCCTGCTCGTTCAGCGGCAGGAAGGGGACGATCCCCTGCAGCCGGTCATCGACCACCACGCTCGGCGTCTTGGTCAGAATCTCCTGCATCGTCTCGATGTACAGGCGCCGCAACGTCACATCCTTGCTGGCCTGATACGCCTCATACACGCTGAGGAAGCGCTGCGCCTGGCCGTTCGCCTCGGCGATGATCGACTGCCGCGCGCCGTCCGCCTCGGCCGTCAGCCGCGCCGCGTCGCCGCGGGCGCGGGGGATGATGTCGTTGCGGTAGCTCTCGGCCTCGTTGCGCAGGCGCTCGGCGTCGGTGTTGGCGCGCTGCACGTCGCGGAAGCTGTCGATCACCTTCTCCGGCGGATCGACCTTCTGCAACTGCACCTGGGTGATCTCCACGCCCGTGCCATACTGGTCCATGATGGACTGCAACCCCGTCGTCACGGACTGCTCGATGCGCGCCCGCGCCTCGGTCAGCGCCGGCTGGATCGGCGTGCGGCCGATCACCTCGCGCATGACGCTCTCGGCCGCGGACTTCACGGTCGCCTCGGGCCTGCGGGTATTGAACAGGTAGGCGCCGGCATCGCGGATGCGCCAGAACACGCTGAAGTTGATGTCGATGATATTCTCGTCGCCGGTCAGCATCAGCGACTCCTCGTTCACCTCGCGCGCCGAGGCGTCCCGGGCCGGCACCTCGCGCAGCACGTCCCGCCCGGTCTGGAACCGGCTAGTGCCCTGCGACGGCTCGGACACGCCGCGGAAGCCGACCTCGACCCGGTTGATCCGCGTGACCGCGGGGGTCAGCGCCGACTCGATCGGCCAGGGCAGGTGGTAATTGAGGCCCGGCAGCGTCGTGCGCTCATACGCGCCGAAGCGCAGCACCACGCCCTGCTCGTCCGGTTCCACCCGGTAAAACCCGCTCGCCAGCCAGATGACCAGCACGACGAGGCCGAGCAGCGCCAGGCCGCGGCCGCCGCCGAAGCGGCCGCCGGGCACGAAGCGCCGCGCCTGGCTCTGCAGCCGCGCGATCAGCTCGTCCAGGTCCGGCAGCGGCCCGCCGCCCTGCCCGCCTCCGCCACCCCATGGACCGCCTGGACGGCCGCCGGGGTTGCCCCACGGTCCAGGATTCGGGTTGTTCCCGCCGTTATTCCAAGACATGGGCTTCGGGTAGCTCCTAAGAAAGTTGGCGGCCGGCTCGCCACGGCCCATAACGGGCGCCGCGCCGCCGTGCATATTGCCCGGTCACAAGGGGTTTACAAGCCGATGACCAGCCCGACCACGGACACGCTGCGGCAGGCGCTGCGGGCCGTTCTGGATCCCGCCTCGGGCCGCGACGTGGTGTCGGCGGGCCTGGTGGACAGCCTCGAGCTGCGCGGCGGGCTGGTGCACATGGCGCTGCGCACAAACCGCACCCGCGCCGCCGAGATGGAGGCCGTGCGCCGCGCCGCCGAAACCCTTCTGGCCCACCAGCCCGGCGTCAACAACGCCACCGTCGTGCTCACCGCCCATCGCGACGCCGCCCCGCCGCCCGCCCCCGCCGCCAAGGCGCCGCTCCTGCCGGACGTGCGACACATCATCGCCGTGGCCAGCGGCAAGGGCGGCGTCGGCAAGTCCACCACCGCGGTCAACCTCGCCGTGTCCCTCGCGCGCCAGGGCCATCGCACCGGGCTGCTCGATGCCGACATCTACGGCCCGAGCCTGCCCCGCATGCTCGGCGTGGACCGCAAGCCCGAGCTGGTGGACGGCCGCATGCTGCCGATCCCCGCCTGGGGCCTGCAGACCATGAGCATCGGCTACCTCGTGGACCCCGACTCCGCCATGATCTGGCGCGGCCCCATGGTGATGAGCGCGCTGGAGCAGATGATGGGCCAGGTCGCCTGGGGCGAGCTGGATATCCTGGTGGTGGACATGCCGCCGGGCACGGGCGATGCCCAGCTCACCATGGCGCAGCGCGTGCCGCTCGCCGGCGCCGTCATCGTCTCGACGCCGCAGGACATCGCGCTGATCGATGCGCGCCGCGGCGTGCGCATGTTCGAGAAGACCCGGGTGCCCGTGCTCGGCCTGATCGAGAACATGAGCTTCTTCGCCTGCCCCAACTGCGGCCACCACACCGACCTGTTCGGCCATGGCGGCGCGCGGCGCGAGGCGGAAGCGCTCGGCGTCGAGTTCCTGGGCGAGGTCCCCCTGCTGCTCGACATCCGCACCACGTCCGACGCCGGCACGCCGATCGCCGCAGCCGCGCCCGACAGCCCGGCCGCACAAGCGTACGCCGCCATCGCCGCCCGCATATGGGAGCGCCTGGCGGCAGCGGCGCCCGCCGGGCCGCGCATCACGGTGGACGAGTAGCGCCCCGCGCGGTAGGCGACGCCGATGGACACGATGCTGCGCGGCTTCTGGTACCTTGCCGCCTCTAGCCGCCGCCTCAAGCCGGGCCGCACCCTTCCCGTCACCTTGCTGGGGCAGAACCTGCTGCTGGTCCGCGCCTCGGACGGCGCGGTCTCCGCGTTCGAGGACGCCTGCCCGCATCGCGGCATGCCGATGCGCCACGGCGCGTTCGATGGCGCGCTGCTGCAATGCGGCTTCCACGGCTGGGCGTTCCGCGCCACCGACGGCGGCTGCGTGCGCATCCCGTCGCTGACCGCCACCGACAAGACCGACCCCAGCCGCTTCCGCCTGCGCGCGCATCCCTGCCGCGAGGTCCAGGGCAATATTTGGGTCTATTGCGGCGACGACGACGCGCCCGAGGTCCCGTCCGTGCCCGGCTTCGACGGCGCAGCGCCCCAGGTGCACGAGACGATGCGCTTCCCCTGCGGCGCCGACCTCGCCGTCGCCGGGTTCATCGACCCCGGGCACCCCGCCTTCGTCCACACCTCGCGCTGGTGGAAGCGCGACCCGGCGTCCACCCTGCGCGAGAAGGAGAAGCACTTCGAGCCGGACCGCATGGGCTTCCGCATGCGCCGGCACCACCTCAAGCACGGCGCCAACCCCTACCGCCTGCTCGGACGCGACGTGCACATCGACATCAGCATCCAGCTCCCCGGCATCCGCGTCGAGCACGTCCAGGGCAGCCGCCACGCCGCCTGCGTCCTCGCCGCCGCCACC
>JBBSIT010000197.1:0-7114 GCA_038231995.1 Acetobacterales bacterium
CGGGCACGAAGCGCCGCTCAGCCACCCAGCCCGCGGCGAACGCGTCCAGCCCGGGATACACCCCGGCGTCCGATCCGGCGAGGTAGGCAGCACCCAGCGCCGTGGTCTCCAGCACGCGGGGGCGGTCCACCGGGGCGGCCAACACGTCGGCCAGGCACTGCATGGTCCAGTCGCTGGCGCTCATGCCGCCATCGACGCGGATCACGGTGCGGCCGGCGAGGTCGAGCGCGGGGCCGCCGGGCTGCTGCAGGTCGGCGTGCATGGCGTCGAGCAGGTCGCGCGTCTGATAGGCGACGGCCTCGAGGGCGGCGCGGGCCAGCTCGCGCCTTGTGGTGCCGCGGGTGAGGCCGCAGAGCAGGCCGCGCGCCTCGCTGTCCCAGTGCGGCGCGCCCAGGCCGACGAAGGCGGGCACAAGATAGACCGGCTGCGCCGGGTCGGCGGCGGCGGCGAGCGCGCCGGTCTCGGCTGCCTCGGCGATCAGGCCCAGCCCGTCCCGCAGCCACTGCACGGCGGCGCCGGCGACGAAGATGGAGCCCTCCAGCGCGTACGTGCGGCGTCCCGCGAGCTGGTAGGCGATGGTGGTCAGCATGCCGTGGCGCGAGGCGACCGCGTGCCGCCCGGTGTTGAGCAGCACGAAGCAGCCGGTGCCGTAGGTGCTCTTTATCATGCCCGGCGCGAAGCAGGCCTGGCCGATCAGCGCCGCCTGCTGGTCGCCGGCGACGCCGCGCACCGCGATGGCGCCGCCGAGCAACGCCGCCTCGGTTTCGCCGAACGAGCCCGCGCTGTCGCGCACTTCCGGCAGGACTGCGCGCGGGATGCGGAACAGGTCGAGCAGCTCCGCGTCCCACTGCCCCGTGTGGATGTCGAGCAGCAGGGTGCGGGAGGCATTGGTGGCGTCGGTCGCGTGCACCCGGCCGCCGGTGAGGCGCCACAGGAGGAAGCTGTCCACGGTGCCGAAGGCGAGCCGGCCGGCCTCGGCGGCGGCTCGGGCGCCGGGCACCTCGTCGAGCATCCAGGCCAGCTTGGTCGCGGAGAAATAGGGATCGAGCCGCAGGCCGCAGCGCGCCGCTGCCAGCGCGCCGTGCCCGGCGCCGGCCAGCGCCTCGCAGGCGCTCGCGGTGCGCCGGTCCTGCCAGACGATGGCGGGGTGCACGGCGCGGCCGGTCGCGCGATCCCATAGCAGGCAGGTCTCGCGCTGGTTGGCGATGCCGAGGGCGGCGATGTCGGCCGCCTGCAGCCCGGCTCGGGCGAGGGCGTCCCGCGCCGTGTCCAGGGCGGTGCGCCAAAGGTCCTCCGGGTCGTGCTCGACCCAGCCGGGCCGGGGGAAGGATTGCGGGAATTCCTGCTGCGCGGTCGCCACGGGCTGGGCGGCCGCGTCGAACACGATGCTCCGCGTCGAGGTGGTGCCCTGGTCGATGACGAGGACATGGCTCATTTGGGGCCTCGCTCCAGGGAGTGGGGGACCGGGTTGGACCGGTCCCCGCTATTGGAGCGAATCAGACTAAGGAGTCGTCTGATTCACTCCACAAGCCTTTGTCTGTTGGACCGATTCACCTGACCCTTGGGAGCCAAGCGTCAGGATCGGACCACTAGCTCAGCTCCGCTTGGGCGGCGTGGCGGGCCAGCTCTTGATCAGCGCGTCGTAGTCCACCGTCTCGCCCTGCGGCTTCTCGTTGGCCAGCTTGCGCTGGGGTGCTGTGTTGCCGCTGGCCTCGGCCTTCTTATACCAGTCCTCGGCCGAGGTGCGCGGGTTGAGCTTCGGGCCGCACTCGCCCTGCACGTTGGAGCGCTCCAGCCGCTCCATCACGCTGTCTTGCGCCGCCGCGAGAGCGTTCATGGCCTCCTGCGGCGTTTTCGTGCCGGCGGCGGCGTCGCCGATATTCTGCCACCAGAGCTGCGCGAGCTTCGGGTAGTCCGGCACGTTGTTGCCGGTGGGCGTCCACTGCACGCGCGCCGGGCTGCGGTAGAACTCGATCAGGCCCCCGAGCTGCGGCGCCCGGTCGGTGAAGGACTGGTGCCAGATGTCGCTCTCGCGGATGAACGTCAGGCCCACGTGGCTCTTCTTCAGGCTGACCGACTTCGACGTGCAGAACTGGGCGTAGAGCCAGCCGGCGCTACGCCGGTCGAGCGGGGCCGACTTCAGCATCGTCCAGCTCCCCACGTCCTGGTAGCCGAGCTTCATGCCCTCCTTCCAGTAGGCGCCGTGCGGGCTGGGCGCCATGCGCCACTTGGGCGTGCCGTCCGCGTTCATCACGGGGAGCCCAGGCTTGACCATGTCGGCGGTAAAAGCGGTGTACCAGAAGACCTGCTGGGCGACGTTGCCCTGGGCAGGCACGGGGCCGCTCTCACTGAATGTCATCCCAGCCGCCTGGGGCGGGGCATACTTCTTCAGCCATTCCAGGTATTTGGTCACGGCATAGACCGCGGCAGGCCCGTTCACGTCCCCGCCGCGCTCGATAGCGCTGCCGACGGGGCGGCAGCCCTCCATGCGGATGCCCCACTCGTCCACGGGCAGGCCGTTGGGGATGCCCTTGTCGCCGCCCCCCGCCATGGACAACCAGGCGTCGGTGAAGCGCCAGCCGAGCGAAGGGTCCTTCTTGCCGTAGTCCATGTGGCCGTAGACGCGGACGCCGTCGATCTCCTTCACGTCGTTGGTGAAGAACTCGGCGATGTCCTCGTAGGCGGACCAGTTGGTCGGCACGCCGAGGTCGTACTTGTACTTCGCCTTGAACGCATCGCGGATGGCCGGACGGGTGAACCAGTCGTAGCGGAACCAGTATAGGTTCGCGAATTGCTGCGTCGGCAGCTGATACAGCTTCTTGTCCGGCCCGGTCGTGAACGAGGTGCCGATGAAGTCGGCGAGGTCGAGCGTCGGGCTGGTGACGGCCTTGCCCTCGCCCGCCATGAAGTCGCTCAGCGGCACGGCCTGGTTGTAGCGGGCGTGGGTGCCGATGAAGTCGCTGTCGTTCACCCAGATGTCGTACAGCCGGCGGCCGGACTGCATCTCGGTCTGGATCTTCTCGACGACGTCGCCCTCCTGGATCACGTCGTGCTTCACCTTGATGCCCGTGATCTCGGCGAAGGCCTGGGCCAGGGTGCGGCTCTCGTACTCATGCACCGTCAGCGTCTCGGAGACGGTGCTGATCTCCATGCCCGCGAACGGCTTGGCCGCGTTCACGAACCACTGCATCTCGGCCATCTGAGCGTCCTTGCTCAAGGTCGAGGGCTGGAACTCGTTGTCTACCCACTTGCGCGCGGCATCCATGCCCTGCCCGTAGGACTGCTTGGTCCCCAGGAACAAACCCAGCGCGGCGGCGCCGGCCATCAGATCACGACGTTTCACGTTCGTTGTCCTCCCTTTTGGCCGCCGCCGCACCATGCGACGGCGTCCTGAGTATCAAGCCCAGCGGAACATCGCTGCTCCGAACAGGACCGAAGCGACTGTCGCCGGCCAGAGCGGTTCGCCCATGATGCCGAGCCACAGGATGTGGATGAAGGCCGCCCCCAGCAGCGTGACGAACAGCCGGTCGCCGCGCGTGGTGGGGAAGCGCAGGATGCCCGTCCGCGGCGTCTCCGGCCGCAGCGCCGCGAGCGCCGTCATGCCCATCAGCGTGAGGCCGAGCAGGACGAAGAACACTCCGGTCTGCCACGTCCAGGCCATCCAGGCGAGGTCGGCCATGGCTACACGCGCCCAAGGGCGAAGCCCTTGGCGATGTGGTTGCGCACGAACCAGATCACGAGCGCGCCGGGCACCAGGGTCAGCACGCCGGCCGCGGCCAGCAGGCCCCAGTCCATGCCCGACGCCGAGATGGTCCGCGTCATGATAGCCGCGATGGGTTTGGCGTTCACCGTGGTGAGCGTGCGGGCTAGCAGCAGCTCGACCCAGCTGAACATGAAGCAGAAGAAGGCGGCGACGCCGATGCCGTTGGCGATCAGCGGCACGAAGATGCGCAGGAAGAAGCGCGGGAACGAGTAGCCGTCGATCGCCGCCGTCTCGTCGATCTCGCGCGGCACGCCGGACATGAAGCCCTCCAGGATCCACACAGCGAGCGGCACGTTGAACAGGCAATGCGCCAACGCGATGGCCCAGGGCGTGTCGAACAGGCCCACCGCCGAGTACAGGTTGAAGAACGGCAGCGCGAACACCGCCGGCGGCGCCATCCGGTTGGACAGCAGCCAGAAGAACAGGTGCTTGTCGCCGAGGAACCGGTAGCGGCTGAACGCGTAGGCCGCCGGCAGCGCGCAGGCCAGCGACAGCACGGTGTTGATGACGACGTAGCTCAGCGAGTTCACGTAGCCCATGTACCAGGACGGGTCGGTGAAGATACGGTGATAATTCGCCAGCGTCGGCTCGTGCGGCCAGAGCGTGACGCCCGAGGTGATCTCGGTGTTGGTCTTGAAGCTCATGTTGATGAGCCAATAGATCGGCAGGCTGAGCGCCAGCAGGTACACCGCCAGCACGACCCGGCGCGCGCTCATGCCGCACCTTCCCGCCGCGCGTCGATCTGCGTGAGCGTGGTGAAGAACACCCAGCACACCAGCAAGGTGATGAGGTTGTAGACCAGGCTCATCGCCGCCGCCTTGCCCAGGTCGAACTGGCCCAGCGCCAGCTTTACGAGGTCGATCGACAGGAACGTGGTGGAGTTGCCGGGCCCGCCGCCGGTGACGACGAACGGCTCGGTGTAGATCATGAAGCTGTCGATGAAGCGCAGCAGCACGGCGATCACCAGCACGCGCCGCAGCTTGGGCAGCTCGATATGGCGGAACACCGCCCAGCGGCTCGCCCCGTCCACCTTGGCTGCCTGGTAATACGCGTCCGGGATCGCCCGCAGCCCGGCGTAGCACAGCAGCGCCACCAGCGACGTCCAGTGCCACACGTCCATCAGGACCACCGTGACCCACGCCGCCACCGGCTCGCCCGCGTAGTTGTAGTCTATGCCCGCGCCGTTCACCGCGGCGCCGAACAGCCCGATATCGGCCCGGGCGAACACCTGCCAGATCGTGCCGACCACGTTCCACGGCACCAGCAGCGGCAGCGCCATCACCACCAGTGTCACGGCCAGGCGCCAGCCCCGCCGGGGCATGCAGAGCGCGACCAGGATGCCGAGCGGCACCTCGATGGCCAGGATCATGGCGGAGAACGCCAGGTTGCGGACGAGTGCGGCCAGGAACCGGCCGCCCAGCTCGCTCGACGGGTCCAGCAACTCGCGGAACCAGCCCATGCCGTTCCAGAAGAACTGGTTGTTGCCGAAGCTGTCCTGCACCGAGTAGTTCACGACCGTCATCAGCGGCAGCACCGCCGAGAACAGCACCACCACGAACACCGGCAGCACCAGCAGCCAAGCGCGGTTGTCGTGCGCCCTCATTCCGGCTCCACCCTGACATCATCGACATACACGTGCATGCGCGAAGGGTCGATCGCGAGCCGCGCCTCGACGCCGTCGATCGGCACGCCGGGCGGCACCGTCGCCACCAAGGGGTGGTCGCCCAGCCGGACCCGCGCGAGCCTGAGCCGGCCGAGGTCGTCCACCCGCTCGATTTGCACCGGCAAGCCCGGCCCGGCCGTGAGCCGCACGAAGTCCGGGCGCACGCCCACCTGCACCCGCCCGCCCAGCTTCGCGTAGTGCCCGGGGAGCGCCAGCTCATGCCCGTCCACCCGCGCCCGCGCGCCCTCCACCGCCGCCGGCAGCAGGTTCATGCCGGGCGAGCCGATGAAGTGCCCGACGAAGGTGTGGTCCGGCCGCTCGAACAGCTCCGCCGGCGTGCCGACCTGCAGCACGCGGCCGCCGTTCATCACCACGACCTCGTCGGCGAAGGTCAGCGCCTCCGTCTGGTCGTGCGTCACGGAGATCATCAGCAGGTCGAGCGCGCGGTGCACCGCCTTGAGCTTGGACCGCAGCTCCCATGTCAGCCCGGGGTCGATCACGGTCAGCGGCTCGTCGAACAGTACCGCCGCCACGTCCTGCCGCACCAGGCCGCGGCCGAGCGATATCTTCTGTTTCGCGTCCGCCGACATGCCCCGTGCCGGGCGGTCAAGGACGTCCGTGAGCCCCAGCATCGCCGCCGTCTCGGCCACCCGCGCCTGGACCTGCATGCGCGGCAGCCGGCGGTTGTTGAGGGGAAAAGCGAGATTCCCGCCCACCGTCATGGTGTCGTAGATCACCGGGAACTGGAACACCTGTGCGATGTTGCGCCGCTCGGTGGACCAGTCCGTGACGTCCTGGCCGTCGAACAGCAACCGGCCCGCGCTGGGCTGCACGAGGCCGGAGATGATGTTGAGCAGCGTGGTCTTGCCGCAGCCGGAGGGACCGAGCAGCGCGTAGGCCAGGCCCTGCTTCCATTCCAGGTGCAGCGGCTTCAGCGCGTAGTCGTCCGGCACGGACGGACGCGGGCCGTAGGAGTGGGCGATTCCGTCGAGGGTGATGCGCGCCACTACGCCACCTCCGCCGCCGAAAGCGCGCGCTCGGCCCGGCGTCCGTCGGCTGCGAACACGAAGGCGGTACTTGGGTCGAGATGGGCCTGCACGGCGGCACCGGGCGGCAGGTCGTGCACGCCGGGCAGCAGCGCCACCCAGCTCTCCGCGCCGACATCGAGATGCACGTAGCTCTCCGACCCGGTGATCTCCGTCACCAGCACCTGGCCGTCGAACGCGATCGCGCCCGGCGGCGGCGGCCCAAGCGCCAACTGCTCGGCGCGGAACGCCAGGCGCCACGGCCCGTCGGGCAGGCCGGCCAGCAATGCGCCGGGCAAGGCGCGCCCGTCCGCGAGCAGAGCGGAGGCGCCGCGCTTCTCCAGCGGAAGCTCGTTCAGCGGCGGGTCGGAGAACACGCGGGCGGCGGCGAGGTTCGGCGGCTCGCGATAGAGCGATGCGGTCGGGCCGAACCCGGTCAGCCGGCCCTCCCACATCGTCGCGGTGCGGCCGCCGAGCAGCAGCGCCTCCATCGGCTCGGTCGTGGCATAGACCAGGATGGCGCCGGTGCGGGCGAACAGCGCGGGCAACTCGTCGCGCAGCTCCTCGCGCAGCTTGTAGTCGAGGTTGGCGAGCGGTTCGTCCAGCAGCACCAGATCCGCCTGCTTGACCAGCGCACGCGCCAGGGCCGTGCGCTGCTGCTGC
>JBBSIT010000198.1:0-7108 GCA_038231995.1 Acetobacterales bacterium
ATCGTCGGCACCGCCGCACGGCGCGGCATCGACGCCTATCAGGCCGTACGGATGACCCTGTCAGGACAGCCCGTGCTCGCACCGGGTTGAGCAGATACCGCGTGGGCGTCGGCAACGGCGGTTGAAGTCTTATTCGGTCGATCGGCCGAAGTGCCGGGTGAAGGCCTCAAGGCATTCATCGGATACAACCATGATTACGTTTCTTATGCGAATCAATTTGTGACGATGCCGGTGCCCATGGTTGTTCTCCGCTGGGCAGGTTCGTCCCGCGATGCCTGCCCTCGCAACGGCGACGATCGGGTCTCCGGCGCCCGTAGCGGTCAGCGCCTGGGCCGCATCGCGGCATACAGCCGCAGCGTGCGGAAGCGCGACAGCCAAGTCGCCAGCCGCCCGGCCGATTGGCGGATCCAGCTGGCCACCACGGACCCCCGCTGCGCCCTGGCCTCGGCCACGATGGTCCAGACATCGGAACTGGACAGGCTTGTCACGTCAAGCCTTCGAGCCGTGGCAGGCATCCCTTCGCATTCCTCAGTACAGTGGCAGGGGTCCGTCCAACCCGGGCCGGCCGGCCGGGTCACTCGGCGAGGCTCGCGGCCGGAGGGTCGTGCGCTGCAGGGAGCCGCACGCCGATCGCGTCGAGCAGCAGCACCGCACCGACCGTCAGGGCGGTCAGCAGGATCGTGTTGAGGCAGTGGGTCAGCAGCGCCAGACACGTCTCGGCGCGCCGGCTGCGGGTATTCACAGGGGTTCGCAGGTCAAGATTCAGACCGTCCATGGGGATCTCCAAATTCCGAGGGCCGAAGTTCGAGGGCCGAAGACGGGCCGGGCGCTCACGAAGCAACCCGGCCGCACGTGCATTGCGCGGGGTCAGCGCATGGGCGGCGGATAGTGCAGGCCGCCCTTGTTCCAGAGATTGTTGAACCCGCACGGTATGCCGAGCGGCGTGATCGTCCGGTCCCACATCTCGCCGTAGTTGCCGACGGATCTCAGGACAGCGACGGCGAAGCCGTTGTCCAGGCCGAGCGCCTTGCCCAGGTCGCCCTCGGCGCCTAGCATGCGGCGGATGTCCGGGTTGGCGGATTCCTGCATCCCCTCCACGTTCGCCATCGTCACGCCGCTCTCCTCGGCCTGGAACATCACGAACATCGTCCAGCGCACCACGTCGAAGAACTTGTCGTCGCCCTTGCGGACCATCAGGCCCAGCGGCTCCTTGCTGATGATCTCCGGCAGCAGCCGGTGCTCGCCGGCCTTCGGCCCCTGCTGGGAACGGAACGAGGCGAGGCCCGACAGGTCGGTCGAGTAGGCGTCGCACCGGCCGGTCAGGTAGGCGTTCCGCAGCTCAGCCAGGTCCTGAATCAGGATCGGCGTGAATTTCAGCTTGTTGAGACGGAAATAATCGGCAATGGCGAGTTCCGTGCTGGTGCCGGGCTGCACGCAGATGGTCGCGCCGTTCAGGTCATTGACCGACGTCACGCCGGCGGCGGATTTCACCATGAAGCCGGTGCCGTCATAGAAATTCACGCCGGCGAACATCAGGCCCAGACTGGCTTCCCAGCCGAGCGTCCAGGTGGTGGAGCGGACCAGGAGATCGACCTCGCCCGACTGCAGGGCGGTGAAGCGGGTGGTGGTGGTCAGCGGAACGAAGCGAACCTTGCCGGCATCGCCCAGCACCGCGGCGGCGACGGCGCGACAGGTATCCGCATCGATCCCCCTGATCACGCCCTTGCTGTCGGCAAGCGAGAAACCGGCGACCCCGGTGGAGACGCCGCAGCTCAACTGTCCCTTGCTGCGGATGTTGTCCAGTGTAGGTGATCGGCTGCCCTGAGCCATCACGGGCGAGGCAAACGCCATCATGGCGGCGCCGGTCAGCAGCGCGCGGGCCGGGTTGGCGAGGCCCGCCATCGCCAGGATCGACATGAAAGGCTTCTCGAACTTCTGATACTTAACAATTCTCATTTCTGCTTCCGCCGCTCCTCGTGATCGATGGCGGCAGAATAGACGGACCAGCCTGGGAAGACCTTGAGCCGGCCACAGAGCAAACTTAAACAGACTGAAACGATCTGTTGTGCTGTTGTACGTCGGGGCGGCGGGAGCGCCGGCCAGAGGCGCGGAAACTCTACGCCAGGCTGGCGCGGCGCAACCCGTCCAGCAGCCGCTCGTTCCGGCTGCGATAGGCCGGGTCCGTGGCGTCGAACGGCACGGAGGAACGGCGGGCAAGGATGTCAACGGTCGTCGTGGGTTCGGCGTTGCGGAACTCCGCCAGCTCCGCCCGCGCCCGCTCGTGATCGCCCGACAACGCCAGCGCCGCCGCGAGATACGCGTGCGACGGAGTGTGCGCCGGGTTGCTCTCGATGGCGAGGCGAAGCGCCTCGGCGGCCTCCTCGTCGCGGCCGAGCTGGATCAGCGCCCGGCCCAGCCCCTGCAGCCAGGTCCAGCGCATCGGGTCTGCCGGGGTCAACGCGTCCGCACGGCGGAACCACGCCACCGACTCCTCCGCGCGCCCGAGATAAAGCAGGTTCAGGCCGGTCTCGCGGTATCCCATCGGCTCGCTCGGGCTGTGCGCCAGAAGGGCCTCGGCCGCCACCAGCGCATCGGCGAAGGCGCCCCGGGCCCGCAGCAGCACGGCACGGGCCTTCAACGCCGCATGATGGTTCGGCACGGCGGCCAGCACGCGGGCCAGCTTGTCCTCCGCCTCCGCCAGATGCGCGTCGCGCCCCGTCCCGTCGCACACGCCGCCGCCGGCTTCCAGATAGCCGTTGACGACCTGGTACACCCGCACGCTCGCGATCCCGGCGAGCGCGTCCGGGTTGAGCGGGTCGAGCTCCAGCGCTCGCCCGTAGTAGCCGAGTGCTGCATCGAACCGGTCCTTCGTCGCCATCCGTTGCGTCGCTGCGGCATGGCCGCGCAGCACGAAGTCCGCGGCCGTGCTCTCATCCGGCCGGTCCTGTTCCACCTGTTCGGCCCGGCGCGCCTCGCAGGCGATCAGCTGCAGCCCGATGCTGCGCGACAGCCGCGCGACGATCTCATCCTGCACCTGCAGCACGCTGCCGCCGGGCTTGTCGAAGCGCTCGGCCCAGACATGCGCGCCAGTCTCGGCCTCGATCAGTTGCGCGTTCACGCGCACGCGCCCATCCGCCAGCAGCACGCTCCCCTCCAGCACGAAACGCACGCCGATCGTCCGGCCGATCTCACGCACGTCGGCGGCCCGGCCCTTGTAGGTGTTGGCGGTCGTTTGCGCGATCACCGTGCAGTTCGGCAGCGCGCGGGCCAGGTCGGTCGTCAGGCTGTCGGTGATGCCGTCAGCGAACCAGTCCAGCGCCGGGCAGTCACCCCGGCTCGCGAACGGCAGGACGAGGATGGACAGGCGAGGCGGCTCCTGCCCGGTGACGGCGTGGCGGGGCAGCGCACCCTTGTCGGACGGCACGGCCACTGGCGCGGTGAACCGATAGCCTTGGCCGGCTATGGTGACGATCCAGTCGCGATCCGCGCCCAGCACACGGCGCAGCGTCGAGACCTGCACCTGCAGGTTGTTCTCCTCGACCGCGAGGCCGGACCAGACCCGATCGAGGATCGCGGTTTTCGTCACCAGCGCGCCCGCGCTCTCCGCCAGCATCAGCAGGATCTCGAAAGCGCTGCTGCCGAGCTCGACCGGCTCGCCGTCGGCCAGCAGCAGGCGCTGAGACCTGCGCAGGACGAAGCGGCCGAACCGGTAATCGGCTCGGTCCGGCCGCACGGGTGCCAACGCCTCACTGCCCAGCATCGCGCCACTCCTGACCATATGCATACCGGCCCGAGACTGGGGACCCAAGCCGGTCAGTCGTGGATCAGGTGCGTGCCGTGGGTGAGCGCGGCGCCGGCGCGGAGCGCCATGGCCACGAACGTCGTCTCGGCGAGTTCCTCGCGGGTGGCCCCCGCAGCCACGGCCGCCTTCGAGTGGATCTCGAGGCAGTAGGGGCACTGGGTAGTGAGCGCCACCCCAAGCGCGATCAGCTCCTTGTCTTTTGCCGGGATCGCGCCGTCGGCGAGCGCCGCCTTGTCGAACGCCTGGAACGCAGCCATTGCCGCCGGGGCGGCCTGGCCGAGAGTGCTGAGCTTCTTCAGGCTGGCCATGTCATACATCGGGAAAAGCCTTTCGATTGGTTGTTGAAGCAGGACAGACACGTGGACGTCCACGATCCCCGCCGCGGGCGGAATGGTCGAGGAAGCCGTACCGAACCTACACCCGGCGCTGATGCCGTCTCGTCACATCAGCGCCGATGAGCAGCATCACCCACGCCGCGATCATTGACCCGGGTTCTGGGATATCCTGAACGGCCGGCGTCAATGCGACGTCGTCGAGATTGAACGCCGCGTTGCCGTTCACTGCTGCGAACCCGAGCCTCGTGATGCCGCCCGTGACTGCGGCGCCGGGCAGGAGGAGCGTTACGGACGCGTAGCTCCCTGCCTGCGCCGGGTCGAACGCCGCGTCGCCGGTGATAGTCGTAATGAAACCGCCGAACGTCACCGTGAAGGTGTCGAGTGCGGAGGCCGCTTCGTCCAGGACGAAGAAGCTGAGACGGTAGGCGGCGCCCGGCACCGTTGCGATGTCCTGCGTCAACGTCGCCGGCACGGACGAGACGGTGCTGAAGCTCGCGTCGAAGCGGCCTGCATGGGGAAACGCCGTGTCGATCTCCACGCCGTTCGCGGCTGTCCACGGACTCAGGACGCCCGACTCGAAACCGCCGTTCGCGACCATGCTGACGGCGGCCGCTTCGCGGGCGCCTGCGGCGAGGCCGAGCGCGAGGGCAAAGGCGGGAATGATGGTACGGCGCATGGGTGAACTCCTGGAGGATGATCTCGATGGGCTCATGGGCGCCTCCGGCTTCGTTCTCATGGCTGCAGCGCGATGCTGGTTCCGGTCGTGCCGAAGGCCGAGAACTGGAAGTCGGACAGGCGATGGCTGCCCTCGATGGTGAGAGAGGTGGTGCGCACGCCATCTGCAAGCGCCAGCACGCCGGCGGTGCCGCTGCCGTTCTCCATGAATGACGCGACCAGGCCTGGGAAGCCCATGTCGGTGATCCTGATCGCGTCGCTGCCGAGCAGTCCCGAGATCGTGTCGTTGTTGAAGGCCGCGGCGCTGTTGAGGAACGTCGTGCCGCCTCCGGAGAAGCCGACCATGCGGTCGTTCCCGCCGCCGCCGGTCAGCGTTTGGCCGAAGCCGCCTGCGCGCAAGGTGTCGGCGCCTCCGCTCAGGTCGGTGACCGTCAGGCCGGCGGTGCCGTTCGCGGTGAAGTCGTAGTTCCCGGCCGACGGCGCCAGGAACACGACGGGGATGCGCGTGATGCTGTCGCCCATCGCGGCCACGCCGCCGCCCGTGATCATCAATCGGGAGCTCCCGGTGCCGCCGTCGATCGTGGCACCGATCGTGGCACTGTTGACCTGGATGGTGTCGTCGCCGCTGCCGCCCCGGACCGTCTCGCGCGCGTCGTCGACGATCATGGTATCGTTGCCCGAACCCAGGTTGATCACGGCGGCGTTGTGCGCGCCCACGATGGTGATGGTCGCCGGCTTCGGGTTGGCCGGGTTGGGGGCGGCCGGGGAAACGTTAACCGTCGCGTCGAGCCCGTCGCGCAGCAGGACGAGCTGGTTCTGGGCGGGGAAGGTCCGTCCCCCGGCGGCGAACGCGGCCTGCCCTTCCCTCGCCGTGATGGCCTCGATGCCGGTCAGGGATGCCGGGGCCCGCAGGTCGAACATCCCCGGTCCGCGCAGGATAAGCGTGTCGAACCCGTCGCCGCCGTCGTCGCGATTGTCGGCCGACAACGTGCCCGACCCTACGATCAGGGTATCGGCGCCGGTTCCGCTGTCGAGCGTGAGGGCGATGCCAGCGAGCATGGCGCTGGCGTCGATGATATCGTTGCCGCCGAGAGTGCTGAGCTGGATGCGCTCAACGCCGTTCAGGTCCATCGTCACGTTAGCGACGTCGCGGAAGAGGCGGACGCGGCTGCCGTTCGCGCTGATGTCGATGGTCTCACTGGCGTTGGAGCCGAGGAAGTCGAGCGTGTCGAACCCGGCCTGACCCTCGACGGCGTCGCTGCCGTCGCCGGGCGCCCAGGTGAACACGTCGTCGCCCGCGCTCATGAAGGCGACGTCGTTGCCCCGGCCGCCCGAAATGGTGTCATTGTCGCCGCCGCCGATCAGCACGTCGTCGCCGTTGCCCCCGATGACGGTATCATCGCCGGCTCCGCCGTCGAGCGTGAGGATGATGCCGGCGGGCATGGCGCTGGCGTCGATGCGGTCGTTGCCGGCCAGGGTCTGGATGAGCAGCCGGTCCGCCCCGGCATCGGCATTGGCGACCGCGATGGTCGCGGGTAGGCCGGTGACGGTGAGGGCGGTGGCGTTGCCGGTCAGGGTGACGGTGTCGGCCACGTTGGCGCCGTTGAGGATGACGGAGTCGGCCTGGCCGTCGCCGCCGGGGCTCGCGGGCGTGCCGGCCAGGTCGATGTCGACCTGCTGCATGTCGGTGCCGGACAGGTCGTTGACGACGATGTTGTCCGCGCCGCCGAGGGCGCTGAACTGCACCCGCTCCACGCCGTTCAGGTCCATCGTCACGTTGGCGACGTTGCGAAAGAAACGGACACGGCTTCCGTTCGCGCTGATGTCGATGGACTCGCTGGCGTTGGAGCCGAGGAAGTCGAGCGTGTCGAACCCGGCCTGACCCTCGACGGCATCGCTGCCGTCGCCGGGGCGCCAGACGAACACGTCGTCGCCGGCACCCATGAAGGCGACGTCGTCGCCGCGCCCGCCGGTCACGATGTCGTCACCCGGCGTCCCTGTCAGGACATCAGGTCCATTGGTTCCGTCGATCACATTCGGCATAGAGGTGGTTCTCCGTTGGGGCGCGGCGCGGCTACACGCATCGCCATTGCCCGGCAGCGGCGTTTGCTACGCCGGGCGCGCTTTCCTCCTCAAACCAGAATTTCTGCTTGACCCGTAACTGCCCAGGTTGTCGCGGAAAGCTCAAGTGATCCGCAGTTCGGCGACCAGGTTGTCGGGTTGGCCTGTCAGGGCGGCCAGCAAATCCCAGCCCTGCTTTCTTGCGGTTGAGATCAGCGTGCGGAGGACGGCGAAC
>JBBSIT010000199.1:0-7107 GCA_038231995.1 Acetobacterales bacterium
AGGAGTTCAAACGCATCGCCATGCGCAGCGACAAAACCGATACCAGCTTCGAAGCGATGATCCATCTCGGAGCCACCCTCATCAACTCACGATAATGAACGAATCTCAACAGACCCTAGCCGAGAGTTTCCCGCAGCCCTTCCAACGCGATCTGCGCCGCGAGCGCCGCAAGCAGGACGCCCAGCACGCGGCCGATCACGCTCGATCCCGTCTCGCCCAGCAGTTGCTGCACGCGGCGGGCCGCGAACAGGGCGCCGAGCGTGATGAGCAGGGCGACGGCGAGCGCCGCCATGACGGCGCCAACCTTCCACAGGTCGCCCGCGCTGCGCGTGCGCAGCAGCACCATCGTCGTCATCGCGCCCGGCCCGGCGATCAGCGGGATCGCGAGCGGGAACACGCTGATGTCGTCGTTGGTGCGCCGGGCCGCCTCCTGCTCGCGCGGGGTGGAGCGCAACTCGCCGCGGGCGGTGACCATGTCGGTGGCGGTGAGGAACAGCAGCACGCCGCCGGCGACCTTCATCGCGGGCAGGCCGATGCCAAGTGCGCTGAGCAGGCCCTCCCCCGCCAGGGCGAAGGCGGCCAGCACGATGAAGGCGATGGCGCAGGCGCGCCGGGCCTGCTGCGACCGCTCGGCGGCGGTGTCCTGCGGCGTCATGGCGGCGAACAGCACCGCGGTGCCGGCCGGGTCGAAGATCACCAGCAGGGCGACGAGGGCGTAGAGGAAGGAATCGAGCATCGCCGCAGGCTACAGCAGATCACGTTCGCGGGGTTCAGCAACGGCGCGTCCGTGCTGCCCGTTCAGGGGACAGCACCCGGAACAGCAATCGGACAGCAGCATGAACCACCTCCTTCGTATCCTCCTCGTGACCACGGCCTTCGCGACGCCCGCGCTGGCGCAGACCGCCGGCGGGTCGGCCGCCAGCCCCGAGCGCGGCGGACGCGCCAGCAGCATCTCGCCCATGGGCACGCTGCGGCCGTTCCAGCCGGTCGGCAGCTTTCCCACCAACACGGTGACGAACCGCCCCTTCGTAGGCCCGCAGGGCGGCGCGGAGGGCTTCCAGAAGACCACGGCCGCGCTGCAGCGCACGCTGACGCATCTGCAGCAGGTGCAATTGCAGCTCAAGCAGTCGCACTGGAACGTCTCCGGCACGCTCTTCTACACGCTGCACATCCTGTTGCAGGAGCATTACGAGGGCGTGAGCAAGTATGCGGACCTGGTGGCCGAGCGGCTGCTGGCCATCGGCTCCTCGGCCGACGGGCGCGCCACCACCATCGTGCAGACCTCGACCATCCCCGAGATCCCCGGCGGCTTCCTGGACGACGCCCAGGTGATCGCCTGGTGGGTCAACGCCTACAAGCTCGTCGGCGACGAGATCCGGCAGAGCGTTCGCGATACCAATGATCCCGACCCCACCACCAGCAACCTGTTGCAGGAAGTGGAGAACGGCATCGATAAGTATCAATGGCAGGTCCGCGCCTTCGTGCAGCGCACGCCGACGGACGCGAACACCGGCTGGGACCTGAACGACAACAAGCCGGTGGACTTGCCGGACCAGGTGCCGGCCGGCCAGCCGCCCGCCGGGCCGGGCTCCTCTGGGCAGGGAGGGCAGACCGGCGCGCCCCCGCGCTGAGAGAGTCCTTTGCTACATCCCGAGATACGCGCGCCGCACCCTGTCATCGGCGGCGATCTCGGCGGCCGGGCCCGACATGACGACCCGGCCGGTCTGCAGCACGTAGGCGCGGTCGGCCAGCGCCAAGGCCTCGCCCAGCCGCTGCTCGACGAGCAGGATGGTGACGCCGAGGTCCCGGATGCGGCCCACGGCGGCGAGGATGTCATCCACCAGCCGGGGCGCGATGCCCTGGCTCGGCTCGTCCAGCATCAGCAGGCGCGGCTGGGTCATCAACGCGCGGCCGATCGCCAGCATCTGCTGCTCGCCGCCCGACAGGGTCTCGGCCCGCTGCGGCAGACGCTCCTGCAAGCGGGGGAACAGGGTAAACACCAGGTCGAGCGGCTTGAACCGATCGGCGTCGCCACGGCGCGCGTAGGCGCCGAGCCGGAGGTTGTCCTCGACTGAGAGGCGCGGGAACAGGCGGCGGCCCTCCGGCACCAAGCCGACGCCCATGCGGGTGATGAGGTGCGGCGCCGTGCCGGCGAGCGTCTTGCCGTCGAACTGGATGGCGCCCTCGGTCGCGACCTGCCCGGCGACGGCGCGCAGCAGGGTGCTCTTGCCCGCCCCGTTCGCGCCGACGACGGCGACGATCTCGCCGCGGCCGACCTCCAGGCTGATGCCCTGCAGCGCCTTCAACCCGCGATAGCTGGCCGAGACGCTGTCAAGGCGAAGCATCGGATCAGGCGGCATACTTGTCGCCGAGATAGGCGCGGATCACGTCGGGATCGCGCACGACCTGCTGCGGGCTGCCCTGCATCAGCACCCGGCCGAGATTGAGCACCACCGCGCGGTCCACGAGCGGGAGCAGCACCTCCATGACGTGCTCGACCATGATGACGGTGATGCCCCGGTCCCGCACGTCGCGGATGAGCTGCACGCCGCTGGCCGCCTCGGTGGGCGTGAGGCCGGTCAGCATCTCGTCCAGCAGCAGCAGGCGCGGCCGGGTGGCGAGCGCGCGGGCGACCTCCAGCCGGCGCTTCTCCGGAGGTGTGAGCTGATGCGCCAGCGTATCGGCGCGGGCGGTCAGCCCGGCGAAGCCGAGCACATCGAGCGCTTGGGCCATCGCGTCCTGGGCGCGGGCGGTGCGGCTGAAAGCGCCGACCATGACGTTCTCCAACACCGTCATGCTGTCGAAGCTGCGCACGACCTGGAAGGTGCGCGCGATGCCGAGCCGGGCGCAGGCGACCGGGCCGAGTCCGCTGATGCGCCGGCCATCGAGCCTTATCTCGCCGCGGTCGGGCGTGACCTCGCCGGAGATGGAGTTGAACAGGCTCGTCTTGCCCGCTCCGTTCGGGCCGATCAGCCCGAGGATTTCTCCCGGTTGCACGTCGAAGCTGATGTCCACGTTGGCCGCGACGCCGCCGAAGGACTTGCTGACGTTGGCGACCTCAAGCAGCGCGGGCATCGGCGTCCTTCGCGGGGATGTCGGCGCCGCCGGCCTGGGACCGGACGCCGAGCAGGCTGATCAGCCCGGCGGGCCGGGCGAGCGCGACCACGACGATGAGACCGCCGTAGATCATCAGGTCGATCCCCCGCCCGCCGCCGCCGAGATAGCTGCGGGTCAGCTCGCTCACCGGGATCAGCACCGCGGCGCCCAGCAGCGGACCCCACAGGGTGCCGACGCCGCCGAGCACGGCCGGAAGCGCGATCAGGATGCTGAGCTGCCCGGAGAGCACCGAGTCCGGGTCGATATAGCCGACATATTGCGCGTAGATCGCGCCGCCCATGCCGGTGAAGAAGCCGCTCACGGCGGCGGCGGCCATCTTGGAGGGGAACACCTGCACGGCGAGGCTGCGGGCGGCCACCGGGTCGTCCTTGACCGCGCGCCAGGTGTAGCCCCAGCGGCTGCCCTCGATCAGCCAGGCCGCGATCCAGGTGAGGGCCGCGAAGCCGAGCACGACGTAGTGGAACGGCAGCTTGGTCGTGCGGAACTGCAGGTCGATGAAGCTCTCGCCCTTGAACGGCACATAAACGCCCATGGCGGCGCCCACGAACTCCCAGTTGAGGAACAGCAGGTAGCCGATCTCGCCGACCACGACGGTGGCGATGGCGTAGTAGTGCCCTGACAGGCGGAAGCACGGCCAGCCCACCAGGAGCGCTATGAGCCCGCCTACCAGACCGCCGGCGAACATGCCGAGGCTTGGCGGGATGCCGGCATTCACGAACATCAGCGTGGACACGTAGCCGCCGATGCCGAAATACAGCGCGTGCCCGAGCGAGATCTGGCCGCAGTAGCCGCCCAGGATGTTCCAGGCCTGCGCCAGCCCGGCGAACAGGATCGTGGTGATGATGAGGTTCTGCGTATAGACATCGCGGATCGGCAGCGGCAGCGCGATCAGCAGCACGAGCAGCACGGCGCCGACGACGAGCTCGCCCCGGCGGCGCCGGGTTATGGCATTGCCCCGCATCACAGCCGCCCGAACAGGCCGCGCGGGCGGAACATCAGCACCGCGAGATATACGGCGAACATGCCGATCTGCTTCAGGGATGGTTCCAGCACGAGGGCCGTGATCGCCTCGACCTCGCCGATGATGACGCCGGCGACCAGCGCGCCCAGCATGGAGCCGAACCCGCCGAGCGCCACCGTCACATAGGCAATCACCGCGAAGTTGGCGCCGACGGAGGGCGACACGTAATAGAACGTGATCAGCATGGCGCCGGCGATGCCGACCGCGCCGGCGCCCAGGCCCCAGCCGAGGGCGAAGACATGGTTGCGGTCGATGCCGATCAGCGCCACGGCGTCCCGGTCCTCCCGCGTTGCCTCGAGAGCCTTGCCGAACTCGGTGCGGCTGACCAGCAGCAGCCCGGCGAACGCCAGCAGGCACACGGCGCTCGCGGCAAGCTGCGGCAAGGGGATGAACACGCCGGCGAACTCGGCCGAACGGTTGCTGAGCCAGGCGCCGGACACCGAGCGGAAATCCCCGCCCCAGATGAACTGTGCGGCGCCGCGGATGAAGATCGCGAGCCCGAAGGTGACGAATATCTGCACCGTGCCGCGGTTGAACTGCACGCCGAGCGCGCGGCCGATCAGCCCGCGATAGATGGCGACGCCGGCGCCGAACAGCAGGAGTGCTACGATGGGGAGCTGCAGCACCGGGTCGAGCCCGGTGGCGGCGAAGATGACGAAGGTCGCGTACATGGCGAGCATCAGCAGCTCGCCATGCGCGAAGTTCACCACGTCCATCAACCCGAAGATCAAGCTCAGCCCGGCCGCCACCAGCGCGTAGATCAGCCCCATCAGCAGGCCGCTGATGAGGACCTGCGCGATGATCTCGGGAGTCACGGCTGTTTCAGCGACCGACGTTCCAAGTCGGCTCCATCACGGCGACGTCGGCGGGATAGACGGTGCGATACATGCCGTTCACCACTTGCTGGATCACCGGGGTGGCATTCTGGTTCTGCCCCATCTCGTCGAACTTGACGCCCTTCCACGGCATGATGGTCTGGTCGCCGGGAATGTCGGTGGCCGTCAGCGCGCGGCGGATGTCCTCGGGTTTGGTGGACCCGGCGCGGTTGATCGCGTCCGCCAGCGTCTGCACGCCGACGATCTGGCGCGAGGTATTGTCGTTCAGGTCCTTACCGGCCTTGGCGCGGAACATGGCGTTGATCGTGCCGATCGCCGGGCGGGACTTCTCGGCGTCGAGCGCGAAGCTCGACCGGCTGAATATGCCCTCCGCCAACGGGCCGGAGGCGGTGAGGAACGCCTGCTCCTGGTAGCCGGCCGCCTGGGCCATGATGGCGCGCGGCTTGTAGCCGATCTCCTGCATGCTGCGCAGGATCAGGATCGCGTCGGACGTGTAGCCCGACGGCATCAGCACGTCCGCGTTGGCCGCCCGAAGCCGCTGCGCCTCCGCCGAGAGCGAGGGCGAGTTGGCGCGGTACTTGATGTCGGCCGCGACCTTGATCCCCGCCGCCTCAGCCAGCTTCTTCTGCACGTTGCTGCTGTCGGTGCCGAAGATGCTGTCCTCGTAGAACAGGGCGACGCTGCGCACGGGGCGGCCGGTCTTCTTGCCGGTTTCGGCGAAGAAGTCGAACATCGCCTGGGTGAACATCTCGTCGTGCGGGCTGGTGCGGAAGAACCACTTGAGGCCGCGGCGATGGAGGCTCGGCGAGGAGTTGTCCATCGACAGGTAGGGGATCTCGTAACGCTCGGCCACCTGGCTGATCGTGACGGCGGTAGCGCTCGTGTAGCTGCCGATCAGGGCGACCACCTTGTCCTGCGTGATCAGCCGCTCGGCCTCGGCGCGCGCCTTCTGCGGGTCATTCTGGTGATCGGCGAACACGACGCGGAGCTTGGCGCCACCCAGGTTCGCCAGCCCCCCGCCGCCGCCCATCGCGAGCGGCATCGGCGCGTGCTGGCCGTTGATGACCTCGGTGATGACGTCGATCGCCATCCGGGCGTCGGCGCCGATCTGGGCGGCGTTGCCGGTCAGCGGATAGATGGCGCCGACCAGGACCTCTTTCGGCGCGGCGTTCTGAGCGCGCGCAGGCGTGATGCCGAACGCGATCAGCAGCGCCGCAACCGCGGCTGCGATATGCTTCATAGGGTAAATCTCCGTGCCTGCCCGAACGACTCCATCTCAGGAGTCAAAGCACGCATCGTGCCACGATGCACGCGGAGATCACATCGGCGTGTCCAAAGCACGAAATCGCTGGGGCGAGCGATGGGGATCGAACCCACGACATCCAAGACCACAACCTGGCGCTCTAACCAACTGAGCTACGCCCGCCACAGCAGGGCCGCGGAGTAGCCGGTTCAGCCCGCCGCCGTCAACCGTTGCGTGTCACGGCCCGCAGCCGCGAAGTGCCGAGCCAGCCGCGCGGCCGCCTCGTCCAGCACCGCGTCCTGCTTGCAGAAGGCGAACCGCGCGCAGTGCCGGGGCGCGTCGCCCTCGTAGAACGCCGACACGGGGATGGCGGTGACGCCGGCGGCCTGCGTGATATGCCGGCAGAACGCCACGTCGTCGCCCGCGAAGCCGGTCGGTGCGAAGTCGGCCGTCACGAAGTAGCTGCCCTGGGTCGGCAGCACGCCCAACCCGGCAGCACTCAGCCCAGCGGACAGCCGGTCCCGCTTGGCCGCCAAATCGGACGCCAGCCCGGCGAAGTAGGCGTCGTCCTTCGCCAGCCCGACCGCCACCGCGCGCTGCAGGTTGGGCGGCGTGGTGAACGTCAGGTTCTGGTGCGCCTTGGCCACCACGGCGGCGAGCGCGGCCGGCGCCGACACATAGCCGACCTTCCAACCCGTCAGGCTGAACGTCTTGCCGGCGCTGCCCACCCGCATGCAGCGCTCGCGCAGCCCCGGCAGCGTCATCAGCGGGATGTGCCGCCAGCCGTCGAACGTCAGGTGCTCGTAGACCTCGTCGCACACGGCATAGACATCGTGCTTCTGCAGCAGGTCGGCGATGAAGGCGAGTTCCGCGGCGGTGAACACCTTGCC
>JBBSIT010000200.1:0-7098 GCA_038231995.1 Acetobacterales bacterium
GACGGCGCATCCGTGGTCGTCACGGCAGCCGGCGCGGTGCTCGTGCTCGGCGTGCTGGGCGCGACCGGGGTGGTGCTGCCCAAGGTGCCGGGTGCGCCAGGCGTGGGGGTACCCAAGCCACCGGGCACACCTGGCGTCGAAGCGCCGGGCGCAGGCACGACAGGCGTCATCGTCGTCGCGGGCGGCGCGTTGCCCGGGCTCGTCGTGCTCGGGCTCGTCGTCTGCGCCAGGGCAAGCCCCGAGGTCGCTACTCCAATCGCAACGATCGCCGGAAGCATCCGATTCATGTCTTGCTCCTGAATTGACCCAAATGCGCCGCGGCGTGCCGGTCCCGACCGGAACCACACGGCAGCAGCGCCACGAGGATACAGACGCGCGAGGCGGCCTAGGGTTGCAACGACCCGGCGCCGGCCGGCCCGCCTCACAGGTTCGTGTGCCCTGGATGCAGCGTGCTACGGCGCCGCCGACACCCGGCCGCGGCACTCGCCGAACCCGATCGGCGCCGCCCCGTCCCGGACCGCGCGGGCGCGCAGCACCACCTCGTCCCCGTCCTCCAGGAACCGCCGGGTCTCGCCTCCGGGCAACTCGACCGGACGCCGCCCGCCCTCGGTGATCTCCAGCAGGGAGCCGTAGCCCTCCGGCGTCGGCGACGAGATCGTGCCGGTGCCCAGCAGGTCCCCGGGCTTGAGGTTGCACCCGCCCGAGGCGTGGTGCGCCAGCAACTGCGCCGGCGTCCAGTACAGGTTGCGCGCGCTGCCGATCGACAGGCGGTGCGGGGCAGCGCCCGCCGCCCGCATCGCCGCCGTCAGCAGCAGCACCTCCAGTTCGAGATCGAGCGCCCCCCCGGCCTGGTCCTCCGCGTCCGCGAGGTAGGGCAGCGGCGCCGGGTCGCCCTCCGGCCGCGGCGCCTGCGGGGCGCGGAACGGCACTAAGGCCTCGGGCGTCACGATCCATGGGCTGATGGTGGTGCAGAAACTCTTGGCCAGGAACGGGCCGAGCGGCTGGTATTCCCAGCCCTGGATGTCGCGCGCCGACCAGTCGTTCAGCAGGCAGTATCCCGCGATGTGCTCCGCCGCCTCGCCGATCGGCACCGGCGCCCCGAGCGCATTGCCCGGCCCCACCCAGACCCCCAGCTCCAGCTCATAGTCCAGGTTCCGCGAGGGGCCGAAGCTCGGCACCAGGTCGCTCGCCGGCTTGCGCTGCCCGTTCGGCCGCCGCACCTCGGCGCCGGAGGGCCGCACCGAGCTTGCCCGCCCGTGGTAGCCGATCGGCACCCACTTGTAGTTCGGCAGCAAGGGAGAGTCGGGGCGGAACTGCCGGCCGGCATTCATTGCGTGGTGGATGCCGGCGTAGAAATCCGTGTAGTCGCCAATATGCGCCGGCATGTAGAGCATGCACTCGCTGGCCCGGTGCAGCAGGCCCTGCCGCTCGTCCGACCCCTCCTGCAACAGCGCGCTCGCCGCGTCGCGCAGCGCCCGGCGTGGTGCTGCGCCGAGCGCCAGCAGCGGGTTCAGCGTGGGGCCGATGCAGGCATGCGCCGCCGCCTGCGCCTCGTCATCCAGCAGCCCGGATTCGTGCACCGCCCGCAGGTCCAGGACGCAGTCGCCGATCGCGATCCCGCCGCGCGGCGCCCCGGCCAGAGGGCTGAACACGCCGAGCGGCAGGTTCTGGATGGGGAAGTCCGCGTGCCCGTTCGCGCTCTCCACCCAGCTTTGAAGGCCGGGGTCGTGGGTGTGGTCGATAGTCATCCCTATGGCCTTGCCGGGTCGAAATGCTTGACGATGCCGGCCCAGCAATCGACGTAGCCCGCCTGCAGCGCCGGGGTCTCGGCGGCGAACCGCGTCACGCGCTGCGTGTGCCGGCTCTCGAACATGAAGGCCATGGTGCCCGCGAGCTTGCGCGGCGCGAGGGCCGCGTTGCTCGCCGCCTCGAAGGCTTCCGCGTCCGGGCCGTGCGGCAGCATGCAGTTGTGCAAGCTGAACCCGCCGGGCACGAAGCCCTGGGGCTTGGCGTCATACTGGCCGTAGATCAGCCCCATGAACTCGCTCATGACGTTCATGTGGTACCAGGGCGGGCGGAACGTGTCCTCCGCCACCGCCCAGCGGTCGGGGAAGCACACGAAGTCCACGTTCGCCGTGCCCGGCGTCTCGCTCGGCGCCGTCAGCACCGTGAAGATGCTGGGGTCGGCGTGGTCGAACAGCAGCGGCCCCACCGGGGAGAACCGTCTAAGATCATACTTATACGGCGCGTAGTTGCCATGCCACGCCACCACGTCGAGCGGCGACTGGCCGATATCGGCGACCCACAGCGCGCCGTTCTGCTTCACGTACATCCGCGACGGCGCCTCGCGGTCCTCGTACGCCGCCACGGGGGTCATGAAGTCGCGCGGGTTGGCCAGGCAGTTGGCGCCGATCGGGCCGCGGTCCGGCAGGGTGAACGCGCCGCCGAGGTTCTCGCAGACGTAGCCGCGCGACGGCCCGGCCGGCAGCTCCGCGCGGAACTTCACGCCGCGGGGGATGACGGCGACCTCGCCCGGCTCCAGGTCGATCACGCCGAACTCGGTGCAGAGCCGCAGCCGGCCCTCCTGCGGCACGACTAGCAGCTCGCCGTCCGCGTCGTAAAAGTACTCGTCGGCCATGGAGCGCGTCGCGAGATAGACGTGCGCCCCCATGCCCGCCTGCCCGGCCGCGTCGCCGGCCGTGGTGATCGTGCGCATCCCCTCGATGAACGACACCGGCGCGTCCGGCAACGGCAGCGGGTCCCAGCGCATCGGCGCCGGCGGCAGCTCCACCTCCTCGCACGGCGCCGTGCGCCACAGCCCCATATCCGCGCGGCGGAACCGCCCCCAATGCTTCACCGTCGGCCGGATGCGGTACAGCCAACTCCGCTCGTTCGTCGCCCGCGGCGCCGTAAACGGCGAGCCGCTGAGCTGCTCGGCATACAACCCGTAGGCGCAGCGCTGCGGCGAGTTGCGCCCGACCGGCAAGGCGCCGGGCAAGGCCTCTGTCTCAAAGCCGTTGCCGAAGCCGGTTTGATAGCCCGCCGCGATCGCCTCGCGATCGTCGCCCTCGGCGAGACCGGTTCCCGCCGTTCGCAGCGTGACGTTCATGGCGCGTCTCCCCCATCGGTGCTTCGGGCGACCCGGATGGCGTCCAGCACCACTTCCGTGTCGCCGATGTGGTTGGCGAGCAGCAGCACGAGCTGCGCGTCGAGCCGGCGCGATGCCGGCGGGTCGAGCCCCTCATGCGCCGCAACTAGGGCGGCGAACAGCCCGTCCGGGTCGTCCAGCCGGGGCGCGAGGTCGAGCGGCATCAGGCCACCCGCGCGCTGGCGCGGGTAACCGGAGTGTGGGCCGGCTGCCCCAGCGCGTGCGCCATCGCCGCCCTCACCCGCTCCGCGTCAAACCGGCGGAACAGCGCCGTCACGTGCCCGTCCGGCCGCAGCAGCACGCAGCCGCCTGGCGGCGCGCCGTAGCGCCGGGCCGCCAGCCCCTCCGCGTCGTGCAGGGCGTCTGGTGCGATGCGGACGATCTCGACGCCGGGCACGGGTATCGTGTCGCCGCCGAACACCAGCAGCGTGAAGCCCGAGCCGATATGCCGCAGCAGCCAATCCGGCCGCCCGTTCCACAGAACCGGCGCATCCACCGCCGGCGCGCCCGGCACGATGCCGGGCCAAATGTCACCCGACGCGTTCAATGGGCTCGCCGTGGCCACGTAGGGCTGCGACAGCCGGCCCGAGTTGACCAGCGGCCGAGCGAACTCGTGCCGCCCCGCCAGAGTCAGCACCGCGTCGCGGTAGGCGCGCGCCGCCTCGGTCTTGGGCGTGATGAAGTCGGTCGCCCGCGTGCTGTGCAGGACATTCTCGTCCGCCGCCGGGATGCGCTCGTCGTCGTAGGTATCGACCAGCGACTCCGGTGCCTGCCCCTGCACCACCGCCGCGATCTTCCAGCCCAAATTTTCCGCGTCCTGCACTCCGCCGTTGCCGCCCCGCGCGCCGAACGGGCTGACCTGGTGCGCGGAGTCCCCCACGAACACCACCCGGCCATGCACGAACCGCTCCAGCCGCCGGCAGCGGAAGGTATAGACGCTGACCCACTCCAGCTCGAACGCGACGTCCGGCCCCAGCATCGCCTGGACCCGAGGGATGACGCGCTCGGGCCGCTTCTCCTCCTCCGGGTCGGCGTCCCAGCCCAGTTGAAGATCGATGCGCCAGACGCCGTCGGGCTGCTTGTGCAGCAGCGCGGACTGGTCGCGGTGGAACGGCGGGTCGAACCAGAACCAGCGCTCGGTGGAGAACTCCGCCGCCATCACCACGTCGGCGATCAGGAAGCGGTCGCGGAACACCCGGCCGGTGAACGGCAGGTCCATGAGCTTGCGCACCGTGCTGCGCGCGCCGTCGCAGGCCAGCAGCCAGTCGGTGGTCAGCCGGTAGCGCCCGTCCGGCGTGTCCACCTCCACCGCAGCAAAATCGGGATGGCGCTCCACCGCGACGACGGCGTTGCGCCAGCGCAGGTCCACGCGCCCGGTCGCGCGGCACGCCTCCACCAGCCATTCCTCGACGTAATATTGCTGCAGGTTCACGAAGGCGGGGTACTCGTGCCCGCGCTCGGGCAGCAGGTCGAAGCCGAACAGCTCCCGCTCCCGGAAGAACACCCGCCCGGTGTTCCACGTCACGCCCTTGGCCAACGCCCGCTCGCCTAAGCCCAGCCGGCCCAGGATCTCCAGGGTGCGCTTGGCGAAGCAGATCGCCCGGCTGCCCGTGCTCACGCTGTCATCATCGTCCAGCAGGACCACGCCGACGCCCCGCCGCGCCAGGTCGAGCGCGAGCGTGAGGCCTACAAGCCCGCCGCCCACCACGACCATCGGATGGTGGCCCGGCCCGCCGTCCAGCTCCGGCGGGCGCCGGTACTCGTAGCGGGGCGGGACGTGCGGCATCAGGCCTCGGCGGACCGCACCGGCGCGCCCTGCTCCAGCGAGCGCCACATCTCGACGTCCCGCTCCGCCGTCCAGATGCGCGGGGTGTCCAGCCCGTGCGCCTCGTCATACGCGCGCGTTACGTTGAACGGCATGCAGTGCTCGAAGATCACCCACTGCCCGTATTTGGGCCGCATCTCGGACATCGCGGCGTCGTACACCGCCTTCAGCTCCGCCCCGTCCGCGCTCGCTTTCCTGACTATGGCGAACAGGTCGGAGGTGAAGGCCCGCGTGCCCTCGATCGCCTCCTCGCACTCCTGGCGGTTCATCAAGGCCCGCCCGCGGCCCGGCACCAGCCGCTCCGCCCCCAGCGCCCGCACCGCCTCCAGCGTCGCCGGCCAGTCCGTGAAATGCGCGTCCCCGCAATAGGGCGTCGCCCCGAACTCCACTACGTCCCCGCTGAACAGCACCCGCTCCTGCGGCAGCCAGACCACCGTGTCCCCCGCGGTGTGGCTCCGCCCGATATGGATGATCTGCACCTCGCGCCTGCCGAGCCACAGCGTCATGCGCTTGTGGAACACCAGCGTCGGCCAGGTCAGGCCGGGGATACCCTCGCGCCCGCGGAACAGCCGGGGAAACCGGCCGATCTCGCTGTCCATGTCCTGCTGCCCGCGCTCCACGATCATGTCGCGGCATACGTCGGACGCGATCACCTCCGCGCCCCGGTAGGCGCTGGCGCCCAGCACGCGCACGGCGTGGTAGTGGCTCAGCACCACGTGCCGCACCGGCTTGTCCGTCACGCCCCGGATGCGGGCGATCACGTCCTGCGCCATCGCCGGCGTCGCCTGCGCGTCCACCACCAGCACGCCCTCGTCGCCGATGACGACGCCGCTGTTCGGATCGCCCTCCGCCGTATAGCCGAACACGCCGGGCGCGAGTTCGCTGAACGAGATCGTCTTGTCCTGCAGGTCGGTTGTGCTGGCGAAGCCAGACATGGGCGCCTCCTTATCCTGGACGTGGATAGCCTGCTCACCGGGAGCAGGGCCAATCAAGTGCGGATGAGCCGGTTAAGGCCCCGTAAACACCTTTCCGCTATACCGTTCGTCTCACGATGGAAACAAGCCGGTGGCCGCACCGCTCCAAGCCCTTCGCGTCCTGGTCGTGGACGACACTCCGTTCATCATCTCGCTCATCCGCGGCGTGCTCGGCGCCGTCGGCGTCAATCGCGTCACGGCGGCGCGCAACGGCATAGAGGCGCTCCACCTGCTGGAGACCATGCCCCAGGACGCCGCCTTCGTCGATTGGGAGATGGAGCCGTTCAACGGGATCGAATTCGTCAAGGCGGTCCGTCTGCCGACCAGCCCGGCGCCGCGGCTGCCGCTCATCATGCTCACCGCGCACGCCGCCACCTGCCGGGTGCTCGAAGCCAGGGCCGCCGGCGTCAACGAGTACCTCATCAAACCGTTCAGCGCGAGCAGCGTGCTCGGCCGGCTGTCCGCCGCCGTCAACCAGTCCCGCAGCCCTGCGGGAAGGCGCCTGCATTGACCAACCCGCCGCTCCAGTTCAGCGAGGCGCAGCGCCAGGCGGCCGATGCCTTCGTCGCCGGGTTCGTGGAGCAGCACGCGGGCGAGTTCATCGCGGGCATCGGCCGGCTGCACCGGACATGGAGCACGGCGCCGCCCGGCGAGGCCGCCGATGCCTGCCGCCTGCTCGCCCATGACCTTGCGGGACTGGGCGACACCTTCGGCTTCCCGCTCGTCACCAGCCTCTGCCGATCGCTCTGCCGGTTCCTGAAGCTGCGAGGCGGCGCGCTGGCCGGGGCGCACGGGGTCATCGCCCTGCACATGGACGCCCTCCGGCTGATCGCGGCCGAGCGCATCCGCGGCGACGGCGGCCAGGTCGGCCGCGAGATCACGGAGGAGCTGGCGCGCGCGGTCCGCAAGTTCGACCTGGAGCACGCCGAGGACTGACGAGGCGCTGCGGCGCACCGTCCGCCAGCAGGGCTGAACGGCCCGGCGCCGGCAAACTGAATATGGTCCGGACTTATCGTAACTGCCCAGGTAGGACCCATCGGACAGCGGCTTGACACGGGACTCGCGGCGTGAGTCAAGCTCTCCCTGTCGCCGTCCCCGGATCCCGAACCCAGTGCCGATGGTTGTGTGCTTCCCACCGCTGCTGCGGCGCC
>JBBSIT010000201.1:0-7037 GCA_038231995.1 Acetobacterales bacterium
CTGCTCCTCCGCATCGAGCCGATGCCAGGCTAGTGCCCGGCTGAGGAAGCCGCCGACATGCTCGGTGATGGCTGCGCGGGCTTCCTCAACCGTGTTCGGCGGCGCTTGGTGATGCGGGCGCATAGTCTGTATCTCGGCATCGCCGGCGAGCAGGGCGAAGGCACCGTCAATCAGCCGCTGGAGGTAGGCATCACCGTAATCGCCCATTGCGCCGCGATCCGCCCGGCGCGGTGCAGCCTCGATCAGATCCTGAAGCTCTAGCTTCAGCGCCTCGTCATCCCGTTCGTTGTAGCGGACGCATTCCCCGGCATAGCGCAGCGTCGCTAGGCGCAGAGGGCCGTGGAAGCCTTCGCCGCCCTCGCCGTCGCCGAGGAGGGCCAGGGCGTCCAGTACGGTCCCTGCCCGCCCTGATGTGCCCGTTCCTACCGGCCGAGCCTGCTGCACCACTGGCTTGAGCGCGGGGAGCTGCACCGCAGGCTCTAGGCCTTTGAGCCAACCAGTGCGTCGGGGAAGCGGATCGTGTCCGCCCTCAATGATGGGATCGGCGATGTAGTGGGGCTGCGCGGCGGAGAATGGCGCCCGGTCCACGCCAGGCGCGGACTGCTTGAGCACGGCCTTTATCTGCGCGTTCTCGGCCGGCTCAGACAGCCAGTAGAACAGATGAACTTTGAGCACCCCGGCCGCGAACCCCGCCGACGAGGAGAGCTGCCACCAGCACGCCGCGTCGCGGAACGTCTCAGGCAGCAGTTCGTGCACGGCGTGCTCAATGGCCGCTTCAGGATCGTCCACCAGGTCCGCCCAATTCGGGAGCGGCCACCCGTCGATATCGATCATCACCCATCGACGCGGGACCTCGACCAGCGTCGGGTCGATGATCTGGCCGGTTCGCTTATCGGCTTTGGCGTGCTTCCGGCGCCGGATTACGCAATCAGGATCGTGCTTAATCTGCTCCTTCACCCAGGGGGCGAGTGCGCCGCGCACCACGAAGGCACGGGGGTCTCGCCGGGCCGCATCAAGGACTTCGACCAGCTCCGCCAAGTTGCTGACTTGGTGCTCACGAGCCCCGAATTGCGCGCCGGCCTCGTAGCTGATCTTGGTCCACTCACTCAGGGTGTCATTCCACCTCCAGCGCTTTGTCGCCCGGCGATTGCCGGTCGCACGCATGACTGTGACACCACATTCATCAGCGACCGTTGAGGGCGTCGGGACGTCCAACTATGCTTCGCCCGCGAACGGAAGGCCAAGCGCGACCTCGACCGTCACAAAGCCCACGAAGACGGGGTATCGCCCGGCGACGCGGTTATACAGCGGGCACTCAAAGTCAGGCGCAGGAGGGCTGACCCGATCGTCCACGGCGCGCAGGTGCGCAGCGACGGGCAGGCGCGGTGTGCAGCGGGTGCCTAGGATGACAACCAGGCCGGACATCACGCCGTGGCCGCCCACATGGCTGCGATCTCGGCCTCGACCGCCTCGCGGTATAACGGTTGGAGCGAGAACACCGGCCAGGTTCGCCCCTGCTCGTCGGTTGTCTCCGGCGGGCGGATGTTCAGGCTCCCGTTCGGCCGTTCCTCGACCCGGAAGCCGCACAGGTGGACTGCAGCCAGCCGGACATCGGCGTAGCCCCGCGTGCGCGACGTGCGGGTCAGGCGGATGCGCTCCGCCGTCACGGGCACGAACCGAGGGCGGCTCATTGCATCGTCTCTGTTGGCATCGGCACGGGGTGGACCCCGCCGCCGGTCGGCTTGATGCACAAAATGCGGCCCAGCGGCATGAAGCGGGCGGCCGCCTTGATCCAAGGCGCAAGCTGCGCAGACGAAGTTTCGATCAAGACGAGCCGGCTAGATACCACCGCGCCTACGACTGCCGCTCCATAATGCTCAGGTTGCCCGCCGGACCCGTGCAGGATCGCGCTCCGCCCCCAGCGCATGATCCGCGCCGAGCTGGGCCACCCATCAGGGCCAAGCCTCGTGGTATCGTCGTCGTCGGTCAGGAGCAAGATTGCTGGGCGCCGGGTCTGGTCGAGCTGGTCCAGCGGTGCGGTCTGCCCGTGACACATGACGGTCAGGGCGATCTCGTCGTGCAACACTGCGCGAAACAGTGGGGTGCGGAAGTCTTCGCCGGCCGCCTCCATGATGGTGATCGCGGCAGCGATGCGCTCTGCGTTCGTGCATCTGGCCGTCAGGACGTGGGCAGGACCGGTATGTTTGGGATAGCCGAACTGGAAGGCTTGGAAATTAGGGACGTGCATCGGGAACAGCCTTTCGGTTGCCCCCACACCGGCGACGATTGAAAACCCGAAGAAAACCCGCTATGTGTCGGTTGTTGCTGCCGTCCACACAACCATTTCGGGAGCCCTTCACGCACCGCCGCGTGGAGGGCTTTTGATTATGCGGGGACGTGCTCGGCGGCAGCGGATCTGCGGCGCGCGCGGCTGGGCTCATCGGCCTTCGGTCGCAACCCGAACACCGCCATGACCGCAGCGTCGTCCTCCTCATACGAGTGCCAAAGGCCGTTGACCTGGTGTGCAGGGAAGCGCGCGCTGACGGCGGCCTCATAGATGGCGCGATGCCCAGGCAGGGCATCGTCCGTCTTCTGGCGCAGCCTAAAACAAAGCGTAGTGATGCGACGCGGGGTCATGTGTCCGTCTCCGGGGGTAGCTGGTTGTCAGGCCAGCCTCCGGCTCGATCCTTCTGGACGGGACACACACGCGCGAGGTAGGATCAGGATCGGGGAGAGCCTGATTCTCGCGAGGTGTGTGTCCCGTCTGGGGGTTATCGTCGTGAGACTGGTGATCGGAAGAAGCCGGCTCCCTGGCAGGGGCGCCGGCTTCTTCGTTCTCAGGTGTGACGCTGGCAGGCGCTGTACCTGAGGATAGCGGTAGCGAATCCGGGTTGGCAGCATTTGCAGCAGCAAAAATCTCCGCTGCAGCCAATAAGACAAGTGCGGAGATCTGGACTGGGCGGCGAATGCCGTCGATCTCGGCTATGGAGGCGGCTTCTTTTCCTTGAAAGAGAGTCCATTCCAGCGTTTGCAAAAAAGTGCAGCCGCGTCGGTCGTCAGTCTCAAACCAAGAAATGGACGCAAATGTTGGCTCAAGACACATCGTAAGTGTCCATCCGCCATTCTGAAGCCTGAGCGCCAGAGCTTTGCGTTCGCTCGGTTCGAGTGCAGCCATGTTCTGCACTGCGTCCTCAATAAAGGCATGCAACGTAAAGTGCCCTGATAGGTTACCAAACCACGCGTCATCACCGCGGCAGCCAGTAGCGTCGTCTGGGGCATAGGCAGTGATGAGCCGAGTGAAACGTAAGCTATGACCAGCCTGAACACCGTCCATTGCCCTGCTAGGCAGGGGGGCGGACAAGGCAGTGAACAGGTTCGGTAGATCACCTGACAACATTCTTGAACGCCGCCGATTCACCCAGCCACCATGCTTGATCATAGGACGAGTATAGCGTTCAAGGGTCACATACGGCTGGCGTGCCGCATCTCCTATTCTTTCCAACGCCAAGGTCGAAGTCATCTTCACGACTCCACCGTAGCGCGCGAGTGTGTGCGTGGGCAAGGTTTTTGTTTTCGCGCGAAAACCGAGGCGATGCTGGTAGCTTGCACGTCGTGCACTCCGGCCAGAACGATCCCGTCCTGCTCCACCTGTCCGGCCGAACCTGCCGAGGGCGCGTTGAGGCCGCGCCGCTCGCGAAGGATCGCGTCTGGCCTCTCGGCCGGTCAGTGTCCAGCCTGCCCTTTCCATGGGTGCTACCGCCCCTTCGGCGCGACGAACAACCCCGGCAAGTCTGGCCAATGCACGCCGCACAGTTCGTAGAGCTGTCGCGCATTGCGCCGCGGACAGTCCACCGTGGCGTCATCCGCTATATCAGCCAACGCCGCGTGCTCGCCCCACTCGGCCAGCAGCCGTGCCACGCTCACCCGGCCGCGGCGCTCGCATTTTCTGCACGCGAGCGCGAGCATCGTCGCGCCACGCTCGGCGACCCTGCCCACGGTAATAAGGTCCTGACTGCGAGGGCGTGAGGGGTGGCGCATGGCGTGACGCTACAGCCAGCGTCGCCAGAACGGTCGCACATTTTCACTTTCTCTGATGCCAGGACAGTGCCAACTTGGTGCCATGACCAAGAAGCGCCGCAACGTGTATCTCAGTGACCCGCAGGAGGAATATCTTGAGGCGGAGTGCAAGCGCCTCGGCATTTCGGTGACGGAGCTGCTGAGGCGCATCATCGACCAGCACCGTGAGGAACAGGCTCGCACTGCGAAACGGCAGGAGGCCCAAGCATGACGCCGGCGGTGGCGGACACGATGCGCGTGCTGGTGAGCGGGAACGAGAAGGGCGGTGTGGGCAAGACTACCTTCGCCTTCCATGCTGCCCACAAGCTCGCCGAGAAGCACCGCGTGCTCGTGATCGACCTCGACCAGCAGCAGTCCGCTCTGTCCGAGCCCATGCGTGTCTTTGCCGCGCCTGTGGATGCCATCGCCCTGTTCGCGGAACCCACCGTCGTGCCGCCCATGGGCAAGCTCACTCTCGCGGCCCGCACCCGGCAGCTGGAAGCGGTGGAGCGCGAGGACCCGGCCGAGATGGCCGAGACGTTCCTTGCCAGCCTGCGCCTGTGCGCCGAGCACTACGACGCCGTGGTTATCGACACCCCGCCGGCGTTCGGCGTCCGCACGTCCGCGGCCTTGCTCGCCGCCGACCTGGTGGTGGCACCCATCGAGTTGAACGAGGCCAGCCTTGAGGCCGTGCAGAGCGTGGTCGACATCATCGCCGCTGTCTGCACGCGCTTCGGCAAGCCGGCGCCGGACCTTACCCGCCAGCGCCCCTTGCTGGTGAGCCGCTACAGCACGCACTCGCCGCGGCAGCGCGCCTTGTTCGAGGACCTCTCGCAGCGCGTCGGGCGCATCGTCATCAACGGCGCGCTTGTCTCTCGCGACGCCTACGCGCGCTATCGAGCGGATGCCTGCCCGGTGTGGGAAATGCGTGACGGCGGCGGACGGATGAGCAGCAGCATTCGGCAGGCGGCCGACGAGATGCGACAGGTCCTCGATGAGGTGGAACGCATGATGGAGTTCAGGCGCAATGGCTAAGCCCGCCCTCGCCCGTTTCGGCGGTTCCGTTCTTGATCGCCTCGACGCCAAGCTGCCGGTGGGACCCAGCGTCGGGCAGGCGCAGCGTATCCCGCTCAACCTGATCGAGGAGGACCCGGGCCAGCCGCGTCGTGTGTTCAATGAGGGCGAGCTGCAATCGCTCGCGGCGAGCATCCGCATGGTAGGCATCCTACAGCCCGTGGGCGTGGCTCAGGCCGGTGGAGGCCGCTACCTGCTGCGCTGGGGTGGCCGGCGGTTGCGGGCTGCCAAGCTCGCGGGCCTGTCCGACATTCCCGCCGTCCTCGTAGCTCCCAACCAGGCTGGGTTGGAGGCGCAAGTGATCGAGAACCAGCATCGGGCGTCCAACACCGACTCCGAGCTCGCCGCGGCGATCGCCACCTTGACCGAGCGCGGCATGAAGAACGCCGAGATCGCCACCGTGCTCGCACTGCCGGACCCGCAGGCGCTGAAGTACTATCGGGCTCTGGTGCAGGTGCAGGATGTGCCCGCGCTCGCCGCGCACATCGATAGGGCGCCGGCCAGGGCGCTCTATGAGCTGCACGCTGTCTGGCAGCGCGGAAGGCCGGAACAGCGGCAGCGCATCGCCGACGCGCTCGCCGAGACGGAGGAGTTGACTGTCACCTCCGCCCGCCGGATCGTGAGCACGGCCACTGAGCCGGTTCCCGAAGCGGTGGTCGCCTCTGCTTCCGGTCCATCTCTTCCCGCATCTGAGCCGCAGAGCGCGCCATCTCAAAAGGCCAAGCGCGAAGCCGTGCCCGACACTGCCGATCCCGATGCGGGGCGGGTTGCCAAGGTCCGCGCCTGGCTGGCCGATCCGACCCGGCCGCGTCCATCGCTCAGCGTGTAGCCACAGGAGGCAATCATGCCGATCCCGCTCAGCCGTCCAGACCTCGATGCCCTCTACGCTGCGGCACGGCCCACCCCGCGTCAGGCTGCTGCGCGCTTCCTGCGCAGCGCTGGCCGGGCCATGGGGCAGCAAGTCGTGTTCATCATCGTAGGCGGAGCGGCGGTGCTCTACCGCTTCCTATGGCTTTCCCTTGCTCTGCTAGTGGTGGCTTGCGCCATCGTGGCGACGGTGTTCTGGAGCAACGGAGCGTGGCTCAATGCGGTATCCGCCGCGGTGTTCGGGGTAGGGTGCCTGGGGGTGATGGCCGGGCTGCGTTGGGTGGCCAGTGCGTGCACTATGCACGGGCGGGATGGCCTCTAACCACATATCTGGATCGCACGCTTGCCAGCGGTTTTAAAAGATCAGGCCCAGGACGGGCTCGTGCTGGTCGGCGGTCACGTGCCCAGGACTGTCCGGGATCGCTTCGCTGCGCAGGCTCGTGCGGCCGGGTTGAGCGTCGCTGCACTGGTGCGGACGTTCGTGGAGCAGGTGGCGGGCGAGGTCCCCGCACCCGCGCCGTCCGGCGGCTCGGCGCACAAGCTCAACCTTCGGCTGAGCGATGCTGCTCGTGCTCGGCTGCGGCAGGAAGCGGCGGCGCACGGCTCAACGCCGGCCGCGTAGGCAGCGCCGCGCTCGGTGCTGCCGGTGTTGTAGCGCCGGTGGGCGAGGGTCCAGACTGCGCGCCCGTCGTCGGCATAGTGATCCGCGGTGGCCGCCATGTTCCGGCATGCGTCGAATGCCGTCTCGACGGTCAGCCCGTGGCGCGTGAGGTTCTGGTCGCTGATCTGGCCCAGGCCGAGGTCGATGCGGCGCCCCTGGGCGATCAGGGCGTTGGCCCGCGCTGCCGCTTCCTGCGGGGTCGCGGAGCGGATGGAGGCGGCGGGCAGGCCGCGGGCACGGTCGGCATTCAGGCCGAGGATCAGGGGATCGGCGCCCCCTCGCCCATCGCCGCTCTCGGGAAGGGCGATGGCGGCGAGGCGGAAGGCGAACTCGCTGTCCGGCTTAGCCGCACCGCAGCGCGGATCGGTGGCGAGCGCCA
>JBBSIT010000202.1:0-7033 GCA_038231995.1 Acetobacterales bacterium
GGGCTTGCGGAGCTGGTACATGCGCTTGCGCGCCGAGAGGATGCCGAGCACCTGGCCCGCCGCCGCCCGCGCCGCCGCCTGGTCCGCGCCCGCCCCGTCCGCCACCTCGCCCAGCGCCTCGGCGAGCACCTTGTCGAACGCGTCGGACGTCGTGACGTAGCAGAGCGGGCCGAAGCTCTGCAGCATCTGGTCGGCGGTCTCCTCGATCTGGCGGATCCGCTCGAAATAGCCGACGGAGCGGCTGTAGTACTCGACGCCGATGCCGAGCAGCGAGAGCGGCGAGACCTTGAGCAGCTCGGCCAGGCGTTTCACCGTGTCGAGCTTGATGACCTCGCCCTTCTCGTAGCGATACAGGGCAGCCCGAGAGACGCCCAGCCGCGCCGCGATCTCCTCCGCTCGCAAGCCGGACTCGAGGCGGTATGCCCTGAGCTGCTGGCCGATCTCCGTGAAGCGCATTTTCAAACTTCTCTCTACGTTGGAGCAGGCCTGAGACGCGGATATCGTCTCAGTTTTCGCTGGCCAACCATGGCATGGTCCGTCAGTCCGGAAGTTAATTCCCCGTCAATATACCGGAAACCAGACGCATTTGTTTAGATTTGTGCCGGTTTACGAACCGCAAGTGGCTTCGTCAAACACCAAACCGCTCGCGCCAGGCCAATCCGGCGACAGTATCGCCCGCCGGCCGGTACTCGCAGCCGACCCAACCGCCATAGCCGAGCGAATCGATCTGGCCGAACACGTAGTCCCAGCCGATCTCGCCGGTGCCGGGTTCGTTGCGCGCCGGGACGTCCGCCACCTGCATATGCGCGATGACGGGCAGCAGCGCCTGCATGCGGCGCACGATGTCGCCCTCGGTGACCTGGCAGTGATACACGTCGAACTGCAAGCCGATCCGGTCGCGGCCGATCGCGTCCACCACCGCCGCGCCCTGGGCCATCGTGTTGAGCAGGTAGCCCGGCATGTCGCGATGGGTGATCGGCTCAATAACGATCCGCACGCCCGCCGGCTGCGCCAACTCGGCCGCCCAGTCGAGGTTGGCCGCAAAGGTGGCGGCCGCCGTCACGCCGCTCACCTCAGGCGGGATGATGCCCGCCATGCAGTGCAGCAGGCCGCAGCCGAGCGCGTGGGCGTAGTCGAGCGCGCGCTTGATGCCGTCGCGGAACTCGTCCCGCCGCCCGGGCAGCCCGGCCGTGCCCCGCTCGCCCGCCTCCCACCGGCCCGGCGGCGCGTTGAACAGAATTTGCTGCAACCCGGCGGCGTCCAGGCGCTCGCGCAGCGCGGCCGGCGGATGTTCATAGGGGAACAGGAACTCGACGCCTTTGAAGCCGGCGCGCGCCGCCGCGTCGAACCGGTCGAGGAAGGGAACCTCGTTGAACATCATCGAGAGGTTGGCGCAGAACCTGGGCATCGCGGGACTCCGGGTGGGGCAGTGAGGTACGCTAGCCCTGTATTTGCCGGGTTGACCAGGCCGGCGGCAGGACGCACAGGAGCGCGATGGTAGCCGAACGCCTGCTGATGGGACTGCTGCTCGTCGGCATCGCCGTCGGGTGCGGCTTCGTGCTGCACCCGTTCCTGTCCGCCATCCTGTGGGCCGGCATCCTCGTGTTCTCGACCTGGCCGGTGTTCGAGTGGCTGCGCCTCAACCTGCGCCTCAACCGCGGCTGGGCCGCCGGGATCATGGTGCTGCTGACGGCGGTGCTCATCGTCCTCCCGCTGGCCCTCGCGGCGCCGGGCGGGGCGGACGACGTGAACCAGCTGCGCGCCGCTATCGTGGACTCGCTGAGCGGCGGGCTGCCATCCTCGCCGGCCTGGCTCTATGCCGTGCCGGTCATAGGTCCGACGCTGGCCGATTACTGGAACACCTGGGCGGCCGACCTCAGCGAGATGGTGAGCTTCTTCCGCCCGTATTTCGGCGTCATCGCCGAGAACGGCGTCGGCGTGCTGCTCGGCATCGCGAGCGGCGTGCTGCAGTTCCTGCTGGCGCTGCTCATCGCCTATTTCTTCTGGCTATCGGGCGACACGCTGGCCATCTACCTGCACCGCATCGCTCACCGGATCGCCGGCGACCGGGCGGAGCGCCTCATCGCCGTCACGGGCGCGACCATCCGCGGCACGGTCTATGGCATCCTGGGCACCTCGATCGTGCAAGGGCTGCTCACGGCGCTGGGGTGCTGGCTCGCCGGCGTGCCGCGCCCGGTGCTGCTGGGCGCCATCGCCGCGTTCCTGTCGGTGCTGCCGGTCGGGGCGCCGCTGGTGTGGGTCCCCGCCAGCCTGTGGCTGCTCACCACCGGGCATACCGGCTGGGGCATCTTCCTGCTCATCTACGGCGCCGTCCTCATCTCCGGGTCGGACAACGTCGTCCGGCCCTACTTCATCGCGCGCGGCGCGCAGTTGCCGTTCCTGCTGACCATCCTCGGCGTGCTCGGCGGCGCGCTGGCGTTCGGGCTGCTCGGCATCTTTCTCGGCCCGGTGCTGCTGGGGGTCGGATTCACGCTGGTCGCGGAGTTCGCCCGCAACGAAATGCCGGCCCCTGCTGGCACGCCACTTGCTAACCCATACGTGCCGACGTCCGAAACCCTTGGCGGCGGACGCGAAGCTGTCCTAGAACGGTCATCGGAGCAGCCGACCCCGTGAGACCTGCGCTGCCGGCTGGAAACTGACCCATGTTCGCCTTCATCGTGTCGCGCATCCTGCAGGCGGTGCCGGTCGTCCTCGTGGTGGGCTTCATCGCCTACGCGATGTTCGCCTTCGTCGGCGACCCCGTGACCATCATGCTCGGGCAGGACTACACCGAGGCGCAGCGCGTGGCGCTCATCAAGCAGCTCGGCCTCGACCAGCCGTTCTTCGTGCAGTACGCGAAGTTCATGTGGAACGCGCTGCACGGCAATTTCGGCGTCAGCTACCGACTCGCCCGCCCGGTCATGGACCTGATCGCCGAGCGCCTGCCCGCCACGCTGGAGCTCGCCGGGTCGGCGGCGGTGCTGGCGCTGGTGATCGGCGTGCCGATGGGCGTCTATACCGGCATCTACCGCACCTCCGGCCTCTCGCGCGCCTTCATGATCTTCAGCCTGATCGGCGTGTCGCTGCCGACGTTCCTGATCGGCATCCTGCTCATCCTGTTCTTCAGCGTGCTGCTCGGCTGGCTGCCGAGCTTCGGCCGCGGCGACGTCGTGCAGTTCCCCTACTGGAGCACCGGGTTCCTCACCGTGTCCGGCCTCAAGGCGCTGATACTGCCGGCCATCACGCTCGGGCTGTTCCAGATGACGCTCATCATGCGCCTGGTGCGCGCCGAGATGCTGGAGGTGCTGCGCAGCGACTACGTGAAGTTCGCCCGCGCCCGCGGCCTCGGCAACCGGGTCATCAATTTCGGCCACGCGTTGAAGAACACGCTCGTTCCCGTCATCACCATCGCCGGGCTGCAGATCGGCGGCATCATCGCCTTCTCCATCGTCACGGAGACCGTGTTCCAGTGGCCCGGCATGGGCCTGCTGTTCCTGCAGAGCGTCCAGGTCGCGGACATTCCCGTGATGTCGGCCTATCTGCTGCTGATCTCGGTGCTGTTCGTCGCCATCAACCTGATCGTGGACCTGCTCTACTACGCCGTGGACCCCCGCCTGCGCATCGGCCGGGCGGCGGTGGCGGGAGCGGCCCGATGAGCGCCGTCCTGCCGGCGCGGCAACCCGGCGCGCTCGCCCGCTTCCTCGACAGCGACTTCGTCTACAGCTTCCGCCGCTCGCCCGTCGCCGTCGTGTCGGCCGTCGTGCTGCTGATCGTGCTGGTCGCCGCCGTCTTCGCGCCCTGGCTCACGCCCTACGACCCGTTCGACCTCGCCAGCCTGAACCTGATGGACAGCTTCAAGCCGCCGGCGTTCTCGGCCGAGGGCGAATGGGCGCACCCGATCGGCACGGACGACCAGGGCCGCGACCTGCTGTCCGCCATCATGTACGGCGCGCGCATCAGCCTTGTCGTCGGCATCGCCGCCGTGCTGTTCGCAGTCCTGCTCGGCGTCGCGGTCGGGCTCACCGCCGGCTATGTCGGCGGCGCCGTGGATGCAACCCTGATGCGCATCGCCGACATCCAATTGACCTTCCCGGCCATCCTGATCGCGCTGCTGGTGGACGGGATCGTCACCGCCGTGCTCCCGCGCGAGATGCACGACGACTTCAAGCTCTACGTGATCATCTTCTCGATCGGCATCAGCTTCTGGCCGCAATTCGCCCGCACCATCCGCGGCTCAACCCTGGTGGAGCGCGGCAAGGATTACATCCTGGCCGCCAAGGTGATCGGCTTGTCGTCGTCGCGCATCATGGTGACCCACATCCTGCCGAACGTGCTCGGCCCGGTGCTCGTTATCGGCACGCTGACTCTCGGCCTGGCCATCCTGGCCGAGGCCACGCTCTCCTTCCTCGGCGTCGGCCTGCCGGCGAACCAGCCGTCGCTCGGCACGCTGATCCGCATCGGCAACTCGTTCCTGTTCAGCGGGGAGTGGTGGATCACCATATTCCCCGGCGCCGCCCTCGTACTCATGGTGCTGTCGATCAACCTCCTGGGCGACTGGCTGCGCGACGCCTTGAACCCCCGGCTGCGATAGGGACCGGCATGGCGCTGCTCGAAGTGGAGAACCTCACCGTCGAGTTCCCGACCCGGCGCGGCGTGCTGCGCGCGCTCGACGAGGTCTCGTTCTCGATCGAGGCGGGCGAGGTGCTCGGCGTCGTCGGCGAGAGCGGCGCGGGCAAGTCGCTCACCGGCGCCGCCATCATCGGCCTGCTGGAGCCGCCGGGCCGGGTGGCGGGCGGCAAAATCCTGCTCGACGGCCAACGTATCGACAACCTGCCCTACGACCAGATGCGCCGCATCCGCGGCCGGCAGATCGGCGCCATCTTCCAGGACCCGCTGACCACCCTGAACCCGCTCTATTCCGTCGGCCACCAGCTCGTCGAGACGATGCAGGCGCATCTCGGCCTGTCCGACGCCGACGCCCGCCGCCGTGCGGTCGGCTGGCTGGAGCAGGTCGGCATCCCCGCCGCCGCCGAGCGCATCGGCGCCTACCCGCACGAGTTCTCCGGCGGCATGCGCCAGCGCGTCGTCATAGCGCTCGCCCTCTGCGCCGAGCCGCGCCTGGTCATCGCCGACGAACCCACCACGGCGCTCGACGTATCCATCCAGGCGCAGATCATCTCGCTGCTGAAGGGGCTGACGCGCGAGCACGGCACCTCGGTCATGCTCGTCACCCACGACATGGGCGTGATCGCCGAGACCGCCGACCGCATCGCCGTCATGTACGCCGGCCGCGTCATCGAGATCGGCGCCGTGCGCGACGTGGTGAAGCACCCGTCGCATCCCTACACCGACGGGCTGATGGGCAGCATCCCCTCGCTCGACACCCGCGCCGAGCGGCTGCGCCAGATCGACGGCTCCATGCCGCGGCTGACCAACATCCCGCCGGGCTGCACCTTCAACCCGCGCTGCCCCAAGGTGTTCGGCCGCTGCCTCGTCGAGCGGCCCGATCTGATGCCCGCCGGCCGCACCCGGGCAGCCTGCTGGCTCTACGACCCCGCCAGCGCCGTGACCGCGCCGGAGGCCGCCGCCCATGGCTGACGCAACGTCTGACACAGCCCTGGCGCCAGGACCCGAGGCGGCCGCAGCGCCCACGCGGACCGTGATCGAGGCCGACAAGGTCAGCCGCTACTTCGACGTGTCCAAGCCCTGGCTGCAACGCGTCCTGTCCGGCTCCGGCCGCCGCACGCTGCGTGCCGTGGACGAGGTCTCGTTCAGCATCCCGCTCGGCCGCACCCTGTCGCTCGTCGGCGAGAGCGGCTGCGGCAAGAGCACCGTGGCCCGGCTCGCGGTCGGCCTCTACGAGCCGACAGCCGGCGAGATCAGGTTCGAGGGCCAGAACCTGTCCGCCGCCCGCGCCCAGCCGGAGCTGCGCCGGCGCATGAACATGATCTTCCAGGACCCCTACGCCTCGCTCAACCCGCGCTGGCGCGTGCGCGACCGCGTGGCCGAGCCGATCCGCGCCTTCGGCATCCTGCGCTCCGGCGCCGACGTGCGCGACCGGGTGGCTCAGCTCCTGACCCAGGTCGGCCTGTCCCCGCGCGACGGCGAGAAGTTCCCGCACGAGTTCAGCGGCGGCCAGCGCCAGCGCATCTCGATCGCCCGCGCCCTGTCGAGTGAGCCGGAGTTCCTGGTGGCGGACGAGCCGACCAGCGCGCTCGACGTATCGGTCCAGGCCCAAATCCTCAACCTGATGCGTGACCTGCAGCAGCGCATGCAGCTCACCTACCTGTTCATCAGCCACAACCTCGCCGTCGTGCGGCACATGTCCGACGGGCTCGGCGTCATGTATCTCGGCCGCATCGTCGAGTACGGCCCCGGCGAGAGCATCTTCGCCAACCCGCGCCACCCCTATACCCGCCTCCTGCTCGACGCGATCCCCGACCTCGCCATGGTCGGCCGCAGCCGCACCCCGGTGGGCGGCGAGGTGCCGAGCCCGATCGACCCCCCGCCGGGCTGCCCGTTCCACCCCCGCTGCCCCCTGGCCAACGCGCGCTGCCGGGTCGAACGGCCCGGCCACACCCGCGACGGCGACGTGCTGGCCGCGTGCCATGCGGTGGAGGAGGGGCGGACGACGCCGTGAGCTAGCGTGATCCGGTGCGGTTCAGCCCTCGCGCGCTCTCCAGCCCCTTCGCACCCGCGATCCGGGCCGCCTCGAAGTTCGCCTCGGTCGCGTCCGCGCCCGTGATGTCGGCGCCGGCCAGGTTGGCGCCGATGAAGTCCGCCCGATACAGGTAGGCGCCCGCCAGGTTGGCGCCCGAGAGATCGGTGAACCGCAGCAGCGCGTTGCCGAGCTCGGCGCCTTCGAGGTTGGCGCCGGAGAGATTGGCGCTCGGGAACTCGGCGCGCATCAGCCCCATGGACTGGTTCTTCATGTCCGCTATCATCCGCGCGCCAGCGAGGTTCGCGCCGCGCAGTTCGGCATAGCCCAGCCGTGACACGAGCCGCGCGCCGCGGAGGTTCGCGCGGACCATGA
>JBBSIT010000203.1:0-7030 GCA_038231995.1 Acetobacterales bacterium
AAACCGGCCGCCGCCGCTCGATCCGCGCCATCGACGCCATCCGCCTCACCCTCGAAGGATCACCGCTCCCAACCGTCTCATGATCTCCAAACGTCAAGGGACGTGAGCAGTTACCGATGCATGGTCTCATGATCGATTTGCGCGAGAAGGTACCTGCGCTCGCGAGCTACACGACGCCTGAACAACTCGTGCTACAGGCAGCAGCCCTGCGTGTGGATAAGCCACCATCACAAGCAAGCGTGCGCGACCGCGATTTCGATCTCGCTGGAGTTGATGCTGCATGGGATGAACTTGTGGCTGGAGTACACTGGGCGGTGCAGGTCCTTGAGGGAGAACGTATCTACGACGAGGCACGTTTGCCTACGAGCGTAGTGCTTCCGGTTCTAAACCGCGTCCAGTTTAAAACTCGTAGCGCCGCTCTTTGATCCCGGGGCCTTCTGGCAGAGCGATTCTCTTTGGTTGAGGGCGGGCGGGACCACGGGTTTCAAACTGGACGCGGTTTAGTAGCATTGCACCCGTACGTGCCGACACGCTTCGATGGCGCCGGCAATGCACGCTCCCTCGTGCGAGCTTATCTGTGGCGAGCCTTCGCAACAGCCCGCTATGACGCGTCTTCTACTAGCCGGGCACTTCAAGACTTTCGCGGTCTGCGTGCTGCTCTGAAAGACCCCGTTAAGCGTGTAGAAGTGCCTATTTTTAACGAGACGGACTACCCGCTTCCAAGCGAGGAATTGCTCGCTCAGACGGGCTGACCAAAACGCAAGGATACGCTCGCCCGCACGATCCTTGCTCTTTCTCTCCGGAATGGTGCTCATGATATTGCTGACGGCTGTGCTGTTTCCCGAATGCAGTTGGGAAGTCGCGAGTACCATCATCTGTTCCCGGACGCGCTCATAACCGGCGACGGGCGCATGTCCGGACGTGAGAGCAATCGGGCGCTCAATTGTGCACTCATCACCATGAGCACGAACCGCAACGTCGCGGCAAAGGAGCCGCTCACCTACCTGTCGGAGCGGATTGCGCGGGCAGATCTCGGTGAAGAGGTGGTACGCGATCGCCTGCGGTCGCACCTGGTCCCGTATGAGCTGCTGCGCGCGGGTGGTTAGTCGAAGATCAGTATACCGGACGAGCGCGCAGCGCGCATTCGAGCAGATTACGAAACTTTTCTGGCCGCCCGCGCGACATTGATGCTCAGCGCCTTGCGGTCAATGTGGAATGGTCACGAGATCTGAGCCTCACGTACTGGTCGAAGTTGAGCCGGGCGCGAATCTGGGCGGCGCTTATTGTCGCGATCTGTTCTGACCTCAGCCCCTTGTTCCCTACGGTTAGGGCGCCGCGTCTCGGATGCGGTCGCCTTGGTCCAGGCTGGCGCCGGTATGGCGACGGTGGATGGGCTGACCGTGAAGTGCTACATGCAACCCATGGCAAAGATCGGGACAGGGGCGCAGCGCGTGCAGCGCCGGCGTGACAAGCTTCGGGCTGCAGGGTTGCGGCCGGTACAGATCTGGGTGCCCGACACGCGCGCTCCCGGCTTCGCCGAGGAATGCCGTCGGCAATGCCTGCTTATCGCCGAAGCGGACAAGCGCAACCCCGATCTCGACGCCTGGCTCGACGAGAACAATCGGGCACTGGCCGACGAGATGGACCATCAAGGGCTTTGGCGCGGGGGGATATCGTCACCGTCGCCTTGCAGGGCGACCACGGCAAGCCGCGTCCGGCCCTGATCGTGCAATCGGACCTCATGGACAGGTCGTCCCATGTCGCCGTGCTGCTGCTGACCATCTTCGCGACCGATACGCCGTTGCTGCGAGTTCCTATCCATGCGACGCCCGCGACTGGCCTTTCCGCCACATCCTTCGCGATGCTTGACCGGATCACGACCGCGCCGCGCGAGAAGATCAGCCGGATCATCGGCCGCGCCGACGACGAGACCATGCTTGCGATCAACCGCGCGCTCGCCGTGTTTCTCGGCCTCGCTTGACGCGGCCCGGATGGGCAGAATGTCAGACGTGAAAGCCTCTCTTGCCCCAAGGCATCTCCACCCCAGCAGCCATCCCGCATAGGCTCGTAGTCACCGGATCAAACAGACAGCATGACCCAACCCAACCCTACTGCCTGCCTGCTCGTCATCGGGAACGAGGTGCTCTCCGGCCGCACGCAGGACGCCAATATCCGCTTTCTCGCCACCCGCCTCGGCGAGATTGGCATCCCGCTGCGCGAGGTCCGCATCATCCCGGACGTGCCGGACACCATCGTGACCACCGTCAACGAGGTGCGCGCCCGCTACGATCACGTGTTCACCACCGGCGGCATCGGGCCGACGCATGACGACATCACCAGCGAGTGCGTCGCCGCAGCCTTCGGCGTGGAGTGGGAGCCGCACCCGGAGGCCTGGGCGCGGATGGAGCGGCATTACGAGCCCGGGCAGTTCAACGCGGCCCGGCAGCGCATGGCCACCCTCCCCCGCGGCGCGACGCTGATCGACAACAAGGTCTCCGTGGCGCCGGGCTTCACCATCGGCAACTTGCACGTCATGGCCGGAGTGCCGCGCATCATGCAGGCCATGTTCGAGGCGTTGGCGCCCGCGCTGCACGGCGGCGCCCCGGTCGAGAGCCGCGCGGTCCACGCGATCGGGCTGCTGGAGGGCGACGTTGCCGAGGGCCTGGGCGCGATCCAGGCGCGCTACCCGACGCTCGACCTGGGCAGCTATCCGTTCTACCGCGGCGGCGGCGGGGTCGCCCTGGTCGCCAAGGGCACCGACCTGGCGGCGCTCGACGCCTGCATCGCCGAGGTTACCGAACTCATCCGCGCGCAGGGCAAGGAGCCTGTGGTGGGCGAGCCGGCGGTCTGACGGGGTAATCTAGGAGCGGTCGAAGGTCTGCGTCCCGGAGGACCTCGCGTACTTGCCCTGGTAGAAGCCGGCGAACTGCATGATGTCCAGCTCGGCCGTGAAGCGGCGGGGGCTGTCGGAGCCGCTGGCGTAGCCGAGGAGCACCCGCGCCGCCGCCTCGGCCGTCCGCCGCCATATCCAGAGCGGCGCGCCGAGCAGCCAGTGACGGGCGCCCTCCTCCCGCGCGATCACCCCGTGCGTGCGCCCCTCGGTGAAGGCCCAGTGCCGGAAATACGACTTGTGCAGCCGCTTCGCCGGGATGTGGTGATAGATCACCAGCTCGGCGACGTAGTAGCCCACCGCGCCGTGCTTCTGCAGTTGGCCGTACATGTAGCGGTCCTCCGCATACATGTAGGAGTCGGAATACGGTCCGCACTGCTCCAGCATGCGCCGGCGGATGGCGAGGTTGCCCCCGACAGGCATGCCGGCGAACCCGGGGGAGCCGTAGCGCCGGCGGACAGGCCCGTTGTCGATGATGTCGAGGACGCCGTTGTAGCCGCTCTCCGGCATCCAGCCCGGCGCGGCGCCTTCGCCGTCGCCCGGGGCGGCCTCGGACCAGTCGGGCCTGTACGGGCCGCCCACGAAGTCGATGCCCTCGTCCCGGAAGCACTCGGCTATGACCTCGAACCAGTCGCGTTCGAGGACCTCATCGTCGTCGAACATGGCGACGATGTTCGAGGACGAGCCCGCGATACCGCAGTTCAGGGCGAAATGCCGGCCCTGCTGCTGCTCGAACAGGTATCGCACCCGCTGCTCGCCGTAGCGCCTGATGTAGTCGGCGACGACCTCACGCGTCCGGTCGGTCGAGTTGTTGTCGACGACGACGATGCAGACCTCGCACCCCGCCGGGGCCGTCGCGGACAGCGCGCTGTCGAGCGCCTTCGTGAGCAGATGCGCGCGGTTATACGTCGGGAGGACCGCGGCGATCGTCATGACCGTCACGGCGCGAACGTCATGTCCGCCCAGTTCGGGCACATCGTTGGGCACGTACATCGTCAGTCGCCTCAGAATTCTGCGGCCGGACGATACAACATCGCCCCTCGCAGGAACAACGCGCTAGAGCCGCCGCACAGGTAGGCTCCACGCCAGCAGCGCGCCGGTCGCGCTGAAGCAGGCGATGGCCAGGAACGCCGCCCGGAACGCGTCGGCGATCATGCCGGTGATCGCGGGCCGCCGGTCCGGCGCGAGCGCCGCCAATGCCGACGGCCCGCGCTCGACGATTTCGGCGAACACGCCGGCCGCCCCGGGGTCCTGCAGGGTAAGGCTCGCGAACAGCACCGCGCCGACCAGCGCCGTGCCGAGCGCAGCACCGATCGAGCGGGAGAACTGCACCGACGCCGAGGCCGCGCCCAAATTGGCCGGCCCGGCGACGAGCTGCACCGTGACCTGCACCACCGGCATCGTGGTGCCCAGCGACAGCGACAGCACCGTGAACGCGGCCGGCAGCCATACGACAGGCAGCAAGGGTGCTGCCAGCGCGAGGACCACCAGGGTCGCGGTCACGACGACCAGCCCGACGCTGGGGAACACCGCCGTCCGCCCGGTGCGCGCGATCATCCGCCCGGTGAGCAGCGCGCCCACGGCGATCCCGAGGGTGAGCGGCAGCAGCAGCAAACCGACATCGCCCGGCGCCGCGCCCCGCACCACCTGCAGGTAGATCGGCACGAACGTGACGGCCGAGACGATCGTGGCGCCGACGCAGGCGCCCATGGCGTCCGCCCGCCAGATCGCCGGCCGGCGCAGCAGGACCACGGGGATCAGCGGCGTGGCGGCGCGGCGCTCCTGGCGCAGCAGGAGCCAGAGCGACAGGCCGGACAGGGCGAGGGCCGCGGCAGCGCCGGGGAGCGCTGCGGGCGACAGGCGCTGCGCCTGCTCCAACGACACCAGCAGCGGCGTCACGAAGCCCGCGAACAGCACGAGCCCCAGCGTGTCGAACCGTGGCGAGGTCTCGGGCGGGGCGCGGTCCGGCAAGCGCCGCGCCAGCACGGCTGCCAGCACGCCGAGCGGCAGGTTGATCAGGAACACCGACCGCCAGCCGAACTGCCCGGTCAGCCAGCCGCCCGCCACCGGGCCGAAGGTGGAAGACACCATGAACACCGAGGCGAGGTAGCCCTGATACCTCGCGCGCTCCCGCGGCGGCACGGCCTCGCCGACCAGCGCCTGGCTCAGCGTCATCAGCCCGCCGCCGCCGAGGCCCTGCAGCACCCGCGCGGCGCAGAGCCAGAGGATGCTGGGCACGAAGGCGCAGGCGACCGACGCGGCGATGAACACCCCGAGCGCCACGAACAGCAGCCGCTTGCGCCCCAGCGCGTCGCCGAGCCGGCCATAGACCGGGGCAGCGATGGTGGTGGCGACGAGGTAGCTGACCACGACCCAGGAGATGCGCTCCACGTCGCCCAGGGTGGCGGCGATGGCGGGCAGCGCGGTGGCGACGATGGTCTGGTCCACCGCCGCCATGAACATGGGCAGCATGATGGACGGGAACACCCGCATGAACAGCCCGCGCGTATCGGGCAGCGGGGCGGCCGCAACTTCCCCGTCCTCGGCGCCGAGGGGCCGCATCAGAAGGTGACGCCCGTGCGCAGCCCGAGCACCACGGCGTTCGGCAGGCGGCGGCCCGGCCGCGCCGGGTCGGCCGCGCCGCCGTTCAGGTTGGCCACGTACTGCGCCGTGGGCTGCACGATCCACCAGGGAGCAACCTGCGCCTGGTAGGCCAGCTCGATGACCGTCTCGTTCCGCCGGATGCGCCGGGGCTCGCCGGTGAAATACGCCGTGTCGGAGTCGGACTTCGCCGCCGCGTCGCTGAAGCGCGCCACGGCTACGGCGAGGCCGAGCGTGTCGTCCATGCGGCCCGGCAGCGCGCCCTTCCAGGTCACGCCGGCATCCGCGTAGAAATTGAGCAGGTTGCGGTCGCCAGGGCCGCCCATGACGCGGGCGAACACGCCGATGCCCTGGTCCTTCGTGCCGTCCTCCCGCCACACGAGCTGGTCGGCCACGGCGTAGAGGCTCCAGTTGCCGCGGCGTGCAGCCACCTGCCCATTGCTGAGCGGGTCGGCGAGCAGCAGGCCGTCCGAGCTGCGGCGCGGGCTGTCGAATCGCGGCGTATGGTACCAGCCGCCGATCTTGTAGATGCCGGGCAGGCCGCCAACGTCCGAGCTCCCCAGCGCATACTGCACCTCGGCGATGGCGAACACCCCGTCGGAGAGCCGGAACGCCGTGCCGGACGGGTTGACCGCGCGCCGGTCCTCCCGCTCCGGACCGGACGGATCGCCGTTGAACACGGCGCCGAGCACCGTCCAGGCTTCCGCAGGCCGCGCCTTCACTCGGATGCCGAGCACAGCAAGCGGATAGGCCGGGCCGCCGCTCGGCAGCACGGTGGCCGCGAAGGTGGGCCAGCCGAAGGTGGCGTTGGTGAACAGCCCGGCATACTCGCTGGAAAGGAACTCCACGTCCGCCAGCAGCTGCCCGGCTCGCACCGTGAACTTGCCGTCCAGCACGGCCTGCTCGTACCACAGCTCGCCCAGCAGCGTGCCGCGGTTCGATGCCTCTATGTTGCTGACGGTGTGCAGGTTGCCACCGAGCGCGTTCAGGCTCAGCCCGCAGCCGTGTATCTGGTAGCCGGTCACCTTGAATGTGCCGCCAGGCAGCCCGAATGCCCTGTCGATATCGACCGCGAGGCCGGCCCGGGTCAGCCCGCCGTAGACGACGGTCTGCCGACGCCCGCCGGTCGGGTTGCCGAGCACCTCGTCGGTTTCGGACAGGCTCAGGGTGAGCCCGCGCGCTATCAGCCGACTGCGCAAGCCGCCGACGTCGCCGAACAGGTTGGCGCGGTCCCAGAAGCCCTCGCCCTTCGGCTCCGGCGTGCTGGCGCCAGGGATCGACTGGTCCTGCGCTGGTCCTGCCGGCAGGACTGGCTCGTCGTCAGACGTTTGGGCAAAGGCGGGAGAGCCGGCGAGCAGGGCCGCAAGCAGGGCGAGAGCGGCGTGGCGGGACCGGGACATGACGTGCTCCTGTGCTTTGATTGCGAATTACTCGCATTCGCGATAGGTCGCCAGCCCGCAATCGGCTCGGGTGATCGGTCGGCGGCAACCTACCCCGGCGCCTCGCGCCCCATCGCGAGGAAGCGCTCGCGCCGTCGGG
>JBBSIT010000204.1:0-7027 GCA_038231995.1 Acetobacterales bacterium
TCGCCGCGTTCGAGGCGCAGGTCAACCGGGATGCTTGCGCCGTCGCCGATCGCCTCTGGGTCAAGGACCACCTCGATCCCGAGGAGGAGAAACTACGGGTCTCAAGCTAGACGTGGTTTAGTTAGGCTTGATCCAACAGCATGGTGCCAGCGGCTGCGCTGCATGGATCGGCAAGGCAGACGTAATTGCCCCGGTTCCCAAGCTCCCTGAGAGGACGCGTTGCAACCTTCCACATCCGACGCCGCCCTCCTCCGCCTTGCGGCCACGCTGCGCGACGGAGGCTATCGCTTCATCACGCCGACGCCGGCGACGCATGAGCGGGTGAACCGCCGGGCGGGCAACGCGTGGGCGCGCGGCGTGGAGGACGTGTTCGGCTGGAGCCGGCCGTTCCGTGACGGCGTGCTGGCGCCGGAGATCGTCACGCTGGTGAGGGAGGCGGGCGTGCTTGCCCGCGCCGGCGAGGGCTGGCGCAGCCTGGTGCGGCTGTCGAGCCTCGGCGACGCGCTGTTCCTCCACTCGGCCTACCCGACCGACGCGGCGGACGCCGTGTTCTTCGGCCCGGACACCTACCGCTTCGCCAGTGCCCTCGACGCCTATCTCGCGGCCCGGACGGTGCCGGTGTGCCGAGCTGTGGACATCGGCTGCGGCGCCGGGCCGGGTGCCGTGCTGATCGCGCTCGCGCGGCCGGAGGCCGAGGTGCTGGCCGTGGACATCAACGAGGCGGCGCTGCGGCTCACCCGAGTCAACGCGGCGCTCGCCGGCGCTGGCAACGTCGTGGCGTGCCAGAGCGACCTCCTGTCGGGCGTACCCGGGCAGTTCGACCTGATCGTGTCCAACCCGCCCTACCTGGTGGACCCGGCCGCGCGGGCCTACCGGCACGGGGGCGGGCCGCTCGGCGCCGGCCCGGCTGACGCCCGGCGGCACGCTGCTGCTCTACACGGGTGCCGCGGTCGTGAACGGGACGGACCCCTTCCGCGCGGCACTGGCGGGGCAACTTGCTGGGCAAGGCGTTGCCTGGACGTATCGCGAGGTCGACCCGGACGTGTTCGGCGAGGAACTCGCGGGCGGCGCCTACGCTGACACCGACCGGATCGCCGCCGTGGTGCTCACGGTGACCAAGCAGGAGTGAACACCCATGCCCGATGGCGGCCTCAAGCCCTCCGTGGCGGCGCACGACGAGACTGCGCTGCACCAATACCTCGCCGGGTTCAATGATGTGCGCTTCAACCCGGCGCTGCCGACCGTGGATTGGCAAGCCGACGTCGACGCGCTGGCCGAGGGATTGCGGATCGAGGGCGAGTACCTGGAGGCGGCGCGGACGGCAGTGTCTGTGCGCGCGGCCGAGGCGCCGACTGATCCCGACGGCTTCGTGGCCTGGTTCGAGGAGCTGGACCGCAGCGGTCCCGGGGCGGGCGATCCGCTGTTCCCGTGGCTGGCCGAGACGGCGACCATGGACGAGATGCGCTGGTTCCTGACGCAGGAGGTCGCGGGCGAGGCTGGGTTCGAGGACCTGGCGGCGATCACTCAGGTGAAGCTGCCGCAGCGGCCGAAGCTGGAGATTGCGCGCAACTACTGGGACGAGATGGGCCGCGGCAACGCCAAGGGCATGCACGGCCCGATGCTGGAGGTGCTGGCCGGGCGGCTCGGACTGCACCCGACCGTGGAGACGACGGTGTGGGAGTCCCTGGCGCTGGCCAACACCATGGCCGGGCTTGCGGCCAACCGGCGCTACGCCTACCAGTCCGTGGGCGCGCTGGGCGCGATCGAGCAGACGGCGCCCGCCCGGGCGGCGCTGGTGGCGGTCGGGCTGAAGCGGCTGGGCGTTCCCGCCGGCGACCGGCACTATTTCGACCTGCACTCCGTGCTGGACGTGAAGCACGCGGCGGCATGGAACAAGGAGGCGCTGCACCCGCTGGTGGCCTCGGACGCCCGCCTCGCCCCGGCCATCGCCGAGGGCGCGCTGATGCGCCTGGAGTGCGGCGCCGCCTGCTTCCAGCGCTACCGGCGGGAACTGGGCTGCTGATATGCAATGCTCCTGGACGTCACCGTGCCGCTTTGGGGAAGAAGCGGCACCCGCTGGCGTGGTGCATGGATCGGCACAAGCAACTTCAGTGGCTTAGGGAGCGTCAAAAACGCTTTTGGGGTTAGAATCGGCATAGTTCATACCGCAACGAACAGAATTTGACCGCTAATTGCGAACTCTTATCATCTACGCCTAACTGACGGTGGTAACCGGGGCAAAAGTCCGGGCACGCAGGTGCAGCAGAACAAAGGTCGGAGTTGGCGTCCCACTCTACAAGTCTGAGTTTGCATTCTATTTTTGGTTCGGAAAGCGGTACAGATCGGCTGCCGTTCCGTCTTTGCCCGGGGATTTGCCCCGAGTGCCGGGCCAGGGCATTCTGCCGCACCGGGAGTGTAAAGCAGAACACGGCACATCCGCGCGTTCACCGGCGCGCAGGGATCATTGACTCAAGCAAAATCAATAACTTACGCCGGAGTTAGCAACATTTGTTATGTAAAGCTGTCGAGATGAATGCCTGGCTCGCCTGGACGCGGGCGCAGGTTGTTCCCAGGCCGGGTGAAGTGCGCCGACGGTGGCCAGGTATCCGCTGAGCAGCGGCGGAGGGTCATGCCGAACCGGCGCCGCGCGCCGCTGCGATCGCTATCGGTTATGGCAATGCGAGAGAAGGTGAAGACCAAGGTTCGCGTAGCTCTGTACTGAGCCCGGCGATGAATGATTGCCCGGCTCGGCGCATATGGCGTAATCCGATCTTATCGGACAAAGGTTCGATTATCGTCTAATGGCCCGCTTGCAGCACAAATAAACACTGTAAAGATATCGCGGCGCAGCAGCTCATGCCGTCCCGTGCGGCCGCCCCGTGGCGGAAACCTGCCTGCGGCAATCCGGTCCGGGGCATCAGTGATTATCCCGAGCCACCGGCGCCCCGCTGCCGCCGCGGAGGAAGTCGAGATCGACGCCCTGGTCGGCCTGCAGCACGTGGTCGATATACATCCGGGTGTAGCCGCGCTCGGCGCACGGGGCAGGCGGGGTCCAGGCTGCCCGGCGGGCGGCCAGCGCGGCGTCGTCCATGTGCAGGTGCAGCGAGCGGCCGGGCACGTCCAGCGTGACCAGGTCGCCGTTCCGCACCAGCGCCAGCGGGCCGCCGGCGGTGGACTCCGGCGCCACGTGCAGCACCACCGTGCCGTAGGCGGTGCCGGACATGCGGGCGTCGGAGATGCGGATCATGTCGGTGATCCCCGCGCGCAGCAGCTTGGGCGGCAGGGGCATGTTGCCGACCTCGGCCATGCCGGGGTAGCCGCGGGGGCCGCAGCCCTTGAGGACCATGACGCAGGTCTCGTCGATGTCGAGCGCCTCGTCGTTGATGCGGGCGTGCAGGTCCTCGATGCTCTCGAACACCACGGCCCGGCCGGTGTGCTGCAGCAGGTGCGGCGAGGCGGCGGAGGGTTTTATCACTGCGCCGTCCGGGCAGATGTTGCCGCGCAGGATGGCGATGCCGGCCTGCGGCTTGAACGGCGCGTCGTAGGCGTGGATCACGTCGCGGTCCCAGCACTCGGCGGCGCGCACGTTGTCGCCCAGGGTGCGGCCGTTGGCGGTCGGCGCGTCCGCGTGCAGCAGGCCGCGCTCCAGGAGCTCGCGCAGCACCACGGGCAGTCCGCCAGCGTAGTAGAAGTCCTCCATGAGATGCTCGCCGGAGGGCCGCAGGTTCACCAGGCAGTTCACCTCCGCCGCCAGCCGGTCGAAGTCCTCCAAGGTGAGCTTCACGCCGAGCCGGCCGGCGATGGCCAGCAGGTGCACCACGGCGTTGGTCGAGCCGCCGATGGCCGCCAAGGTGCGGATGGCGTTCTCGAAGGCGGCGCGCGTCAGGAGCTGCGACAGGCGCAGGTCATCCCGCACCATATCGACGATGCGCCGTCCGGCCAGGCGCGCCAGCTCGTTGCGCCGTGCGTCCACGGCGGGGATGGCGGCGTTGCCGGGCAGCCCGACGCCGAGCGCCTCGACCATGCAGGCCATGGTGGACGCGGTGCCCATCGTCATGCAGTGCCCGGCGCTGCGCGACATCGCGCCCTCCGCCTCATGGAACTCCTCCAGCGTGATCTCGCCGGCGCGGAGCTGCTCGCTCATCGAGATGGTGTTGGTCCCCGAGCCGATCTTGCGCCCGCGATAGACGCCGTTGAGCATCGGCCCGCCCGAGACGCCGATGGTCGGCAGGTCCACGCTGGCGGCGCCCATCAGCAGGGCGGGCGTCGTCTTGTCGCAGCCCATCAGCAGCACCACGCCGTCGAGCGGGTTGGCGCGCAGGCTCTCCTCCACGTCCATGGAGGCAAGGTTGCGATACAGCATCGCCGTGGGCCGCATCTGCGTCTCGCCGAGCGACAGCACGGGGAACTCCAGCGGGTATCCGCCCGCCTCCAGGATGCCGTGGCGCACATGCTCGGCGATGACGCGGAAATGGCCGTTGCAGGGCGTCAGCTCGGACCAGGTGTTGCAGATGCCGACCACCGGGCGCCCGTCGAACTGGTCGCCGGGCAGGCCGCGGTTGCGCAGCCAGGAGCGATAGTAGAAGCCCATCTTGTCCTGCCGGGCGAACCAGGCCCGGCTGCGCAGGGTTCTCTCGCCCTTTGGACCATCGTCGTCCATGTCTTTTCCCTCGTCGTGCCGGCTCAGCCTGCACGCGGCCCGGCGTCGCGTCCAGGCGGGCGCGCATGCGTCAGCGCGACATACAGGCCGGACGCGACGATGATGCCGGCGCCAAGCCAGGTGAAGCCGTCCGGCAGGTCGCCAAAGTAGGCGTAGCCCACGCCCACCGAGCCGATGAGCTGGAAGTACTGGAACGGCGAGATCACGTTGGCCGGCGCGTAGGCCAGCGCCCGGGCCACGCAGTAATGGCCGAGCGCGCCCAGCGTCCCCGTGCCGAGGAACAGCGCCACGTCCAGCAGGTTCGCCGGCGTCCGCCAGACGAACGGCAGCACGGCGAGCAGGCCGAAGGCGCCGACGGTGGAGCTGTAGGTCGCCGAGGTCTCGGGGGTGTCGGCGCCGGCGACCTGGCGGGTCAGGATCTGGTAGAGGCCGTAGGCGAGAGCGCTGAGGAGCACGAGCAGCGACGCAGGGTGGAACACGTCGCCGCCGGGCCGGATGACGACCAGCACGCCCACGAAGCCTGCGGCCAGCGCGATCAGCCGGGCGAGCGTGGTGCGCTCGGCGAGCATGGGCCAGGCGAGCAGGGCGACGATCAGCGGCGCCGTCAGGCTGATGGAGGCCGCCTCGGCGATCGGGATGAAGGTAATGGCGAAGAAGAAGCAGATGTTCGACGCGAGCAGCGCGGACGAGCGCGCGAGCTGCATGCGGGGGCGCCGGGTCCGCAGCATGGCGAGGCCGTAGCGCGGCAGGAAGGCGGCCAGCATGAAGGCGACGTGGCCGAAGGCGCGCGCCCAGGAGACCTGCAGCGAGGAGTAGTCGGCACCGAGCAGCTTGGCGAAGCCGTTCATGACCGGGAACAGCGCGCCGGCGCCGCACATGAACAGGATGCCCACCAGCACGCGCCGGTCGCGTCCCCGCGCGGTGGGTCCGGGGGCACAGTCCGGTCCCGTCCGATCTTTGGTCACCAGGCCCGGTCTGCCCCGTTCAAGCTATCCGGGGCACGATGCGGCGGCGGCGCCCACCTGGCAACACCGCATCGTCAAACCAACGGCGGAGAAGCCCCTCTCCCCGCGGGGAGAGGGGACGCGCTTACGGGAACTTGCGCAGGCAGAAGCCCGTGTCGTCCTGGGCGTAGTTGTGAGTGTAGGGATTGCTGTTGACGATGGTGCGGTCCCACACGCGGACGGTCACGACGTAGCCGCACGGCTGCAGCGTCGTCGTCGGCGTCAGGCGCCACCCGTGGCCGGGGGCGAACGAGGTGGTCGGCAGGCGGTAGTCGAGCGCCGGGTCGGCGATCGGGTCGGGCGGGCTGAGGCTGTTCGGCGTCGTGTCCAGCTCCCATGCGCCGAAGTGTCCATTGGGGTCGAACGCCACGAAATGCCCGGTCACATCGGTGCCCTGGTTGAAGTCGTTGCAGTCCGCGATGATGCCGCCCGTGTCGATCTGGATCGACGCCGTCGGATCCTCGTTATCGAGCTGCAACCGGTGCCACGGCGTCGTGCCGTTCGGGATGCCGCCGGAATCCCGCCGTTCGAGTCGGATTTCCCATAGCGCGTTGCGCTCGCTCGCGCTCAGGCCCGCGGTCGACCACACCCCGAGGTTCGAGTAGATGTTGAGGTTGGGATCAAGATACGGCGTCCAGCCACCCGCACCCGGCGTGACGAACGTCGTGCCGCCGCCCAGCGCCAGCGAGCGGGTCACCGCGAAGCTGCCAGTGACCGCCGTGGGATAGCCCGCCGCGCCGCCCTGCGGCTGCACCATCAGCCGATACTCGAAGCCGCTGGCGGCGAAGCTCGGCGGGGCCTCGGCGGTGGCATAGACCGCGCCGCCGAACGGGCAATTGCGCGACGGCAGCCACGGATCGGTCGGCGCGCCGGTCTCGGCGAACAGCCCGTTGGCCACGGTCATGCCGGTCGCGCCCGTGTCGATGTAGGTCAGGCTGACGCCGCCCAGCGTATCGATCAGCGGCAGGGTGCCGACCGGCACTCCGGGCTTGATCTCGATATGCGTGTCGAGCCGGTTGCCCCAGAACGGCACCGCGTCGGGGTCGGTGACCGATGGCGGCGCGCTCCACGACAACACCGCGCGCAGCCGGCCGATCTTGGGCTTCTTGCAACTGCGCCGATGCTCCGCGAGCCGCGCGGGCAGCCCGACCCAGTAGTGGAGACCCCCGGGCGGGACGGCATAATCATGGACGCGCTGGGAGACGGTGCCGAGATAGGTCCAGTCGCACGTGTCGTCCCAGTCGATCCAGAAGGCGATATGCTCCTCGCTGCCCGCCGTGCACGGGCCGCCGCTGTAGCCGCTGGCCCGCTTCATCACGAAGTTCGCCACCGCCCATTCCCGGTTGTAGTCGAGCGCGACGCA
>JBBSIT010000205.1:0-7018 GCA_038231995.1 Acetobacterales bacterium
ACCCCCCTGCCCTTCTGGCTCGCCGACGACCTCGGCCCGGCGAAGGACGCCATCATCCCGCTCGAGAGCAACGCGCTCGCCCTGCGCTTCAACACGCTGCGGCCGGGCCCGGACCTGGCAATGCGGTGCCCGGAGCGGGAGGCAGCGCAATCCGAGCTGCTCGAGGCGCCGTCGGTGATCGAGCGGCGGCTGCGGACCCGCCTGGGCGAGCTGGGTGGCGGCGCAGGCGGTCGAGGACGAGGCCGGCCGGGCCGGGCTGCGCGGCGGCGTCGCGGGACCGGGCCTGTATCACCGCTACAACGCCGTGCTGAAGCGGGTCGCGGGCGGCAAGAGCCGGGCGCAGATGACGCTGTCCGAGTTGGAAGCGACGATCGGCTGGCTCGAACGCAATCGCCTGTGCGAACACCTGGGCTTGCTGGAAGACGATCCTCGCTACGCCTGGTCAGCCCGCAAGCGCCGCGAGTGGAAGCCGCCGGTTGGCCGCACCCGAACGGGGAGCCAAGCGAGCACCGGGCAGCCCTGACCGGCCCGCGCCTAAGATCTGTCCAAAGATTGCGGCCTGGATCCTTGACAGCTGCTCCAAAGCCGCCGGCGCGCAGCAAGCGAGGCGAACGGCGAACGCGTCCTGGGCTTGGGGTCGCTACGCACCGGCCTCGCAACGAGGCTCGCGGACTCGGGTCGGCCCGGCTGCTGATGTTGCATGGCGCGCTGGCTACCGTCTGAAGTCCGTTTCTTCCAACCGGGTTTGCAGCGTGCGGCCTCACTCATCCCCTCATTTTAATGAGGGGATGAGTGAGGTACGTCGGGTGACCTGACGCTTGCGGATATCACCACGCGGCGGGCAGCACCTAAGCCGGCTGGTTCGAATTGCGCCAACAGCAATCCTGATCTGACACCGTTAACAAACGATGACCTTCGAGCAGCCCGGCCTTTTAGATGTTGCGGGGCGGTTTGGCATGGGGGACAACACCTGTGGGAAACGACAGCGGGAAATCACGATGACGATCGATTGGAGAGCCGAGATGAAGCGGCCACTGACGATCGGCCTGCTCGCCTTGGCGGTGATAGGCTGGATCGTGGCGTTCTCGCAGATCGGGGCGAAGTCCACCCTACGCCAGGAGACATCGGCGCGGATCGCGCAGTTAACCACGGAACAGCAGGCGACCGCGGCCGAACTGCAGAAGCAGCAGCAGGCGGCAGGCACGCTGACGGAGTTGCAGGGCAAGACACAGGCGGTGACAGCCGCGGCCGAGAAGGCAACCAATGAGGCGACGGCAGCGTCCGATCAGTTGGCCAAGACGAACGCATCGCTAGACACGACCCAGAGCCGGCTCGCTGAAGTTCAGGGGCAATTGAAGACGGCCGAGGACACGCTCGTGCAGCGGCAGGCGGCTGCCGGCGAAGCCGAGAAGACGCTGGCCCAGAGCAAGCAGGCAGCCGAAGCAGCCGATAAGAACGTCACTGCGCGGACGACAGAGCTGGCCGATATCAGCAAGCGCATCGACCAGGCGCATGCGCAGGAGGCGCAGACCCGGCAAACGCTGGCGCAACTGACGCAGGAGGCAGCCACTCGCGCCACCGACATCACCAAGGCCGAAGACGCACTGAAGCAATCGCAAGATGCGGCGACCAAGGTGCGAGCGGACGCGGAAGCGGCGCAGAAGCAGTTAGCCGCGCTGACGACGCAGCGGACCGACGCTGAGCAGCAGCTGAAAGCGCTGCAGGAGCGGGTGCCGACCGCCCAGGAAGCGGCCACCGCAGTGCAGAAGCGGCTGGACGACACCACGGCGCAACTACAGTCGCAGACACAGAAGACCACCGAGGCGATGCAGAAGCTCGCCTCGCTACAGCAGCAAGCCGAGCAGGCGACGAAAGCCGTCACCGCGGCTGACGAGCAGCTCGCGACCCGGCGGCAGCACTTGGAACAGCTCGGCCAGCAGCAGGCCGCGGCACAAAACCAGTTGGAAACCCTGCAGTCGCAAGCGGAACAGGCCAAACAGGAGCTGGCATCAGCAACGAAGCAGGTCGCGAACGCACGCGATCAGCTCAACCAGGTGACGAGCGAGCGCGACGCCATGGAGCAGCAGCGCAAAACACTGGCGGCGCAGGTTGAGACCGGCAAGCAGGACGCGACCGCACTGGAGAGCCGGCTGGCGGCGGCTCGCGACCAGCTCGACCAAGCGACCAAGCAGCGCAATGCAGCGCAGGAGCAGCTCAGCGCGCTCCAGACCGACCTGCAGACCGCGAAGAAGACGGCTTCCGAGATGGCGGCAGCTGGCAAGGCGGCGCAGGATAATCTGCAGTCTGTGCAGCAGCAGCTGGCACAGGCGCGGGCCGATCTGGCGAGCGAGCAGGCCAAGCAGGGCGCCTCTGGCACGGTGGTCGAGGCGCCGGCTAACGCGAGCAAGTAGCGGGCACGGACGACTCGGTCCGCTAGATTATCGATCACACGCAGACGCTCGGACGCTCGCACGCCAACCACGTCTCCGTAATCAGAACCGATGCGCCCAGTCACGGAGCCTAATGGACATGGTGCGCTATGGCTCTGTCACGAGCCGGTGACGGCCGGTCACCTTCCAGACCGTGTTGCCCACGTCGTCGGCCACCAGCAGGGCGCCGCCTCGATCCATGGCGACGCCCACCGGACGCCCCTGGGCTTGGCCGGCCGAATTCAGGAAGCCGGTCAGGATATCGATCGGCTTGCCCTCGGGATGCCCTTCCACAAAGGGCACGAAGATCACGCGATAGCCGCTCCTTGGCTCGCGGTTCCACGAGCCGTGCTGGCCGATGAACGCACCTTGCCACAACGACGGCCGCAGGCTTCCCGGCTTGGAGAACGTGAGGCCCAGTGACGCCGTATGCGCGCCCAGAGCATAGTCGGGCGGGATGGCGTGACTGACCAGAGCGGGGTTCTGCGGTTTGACCCGCGCATCGGCATGCTGGCCGTAATAACTGAACGGCCAGCCGTAGAACGCGCCATCTTTGACCGCCGTCATGTAGTCCGGCACCAAATCGCTGCCGATCTCGTCGCGCTCGTTCACCGCCACCCAGAGCGCCCCGGTCTGCGGCTCCCATGCCATGCCGACTGGGTTGCGCAGACCGCTCGCGAGGATGTGGTGCGCCCCAGTTGCGGCATCGATCTGCCAGATCGCGGCGCGCTCTTTCTCGGCGTCGAGTCCGTTCTCGGCCACGTTGCTGTTCGAGCCGACGCTGACATAGAGCGTCCGCCCGTCCGCGCCGGCGATCACGTTCTTGGTCCAGTGATGATTGATCGGGCCGGCGGGCAGGTCGGCGACTTTCGTGCCGCGTGCCGTGATCTCCGTCTGTCCGGTTCGATAGGGAAATCGCAGGAGCGCGTCCGTGTCGGCGACGTACAGATCGCCGCCTGCCAGCGCCATCCCAAACGGTGAGTTCAAGCCCTGCAGGAAGATGTGCCTTTCGACCCCGCCGTGACCATCGTCGCGCAGCAGGGTGATACGGTTGGCGCTCGGGACGCCGGCACCTGCTCGGGACATCAGGATGCGCTGCACTGCGCCGCGTAGGCCGGCGGCGTCTTTCGGCCGGCCGGGCGCGTTGGTCTCGGCGACCAGGACGTCGTTGTTGGGGAGCACCATGAGCCAGCGCGGATGGTCCAGCCCGCTTGCGAGTGCTGTAACGCGCAGCCCGGGTGCGGCGAGTGGGGCAGCGCCTGGCGCCCAACGTGTCGCCTCCGCGAAATTGATCGTTGGCAGCGGGGTGGGGTTCGGCGGCGGCAGCACCGGGCTGGGGCCGAAGCCTGCCTCCAGCGGCAGGGTCGCGTGATCCCCGCAGGCGGCCACCGATGCGGCGAGGAAGAGAACGCCGGCGAGGCGGAGCTCGCGGATGTTCATGTCCGGGTCCTTTCGATCGTTTGCCTGCGTGAACGCGATGGCGGGTCGGCTGTTGCGGCGCGTCGCCTATGGGTCTTGCGCATCCGTCGGTGTGTGGACGACAGCGCCGGTGCAAGCTGAGATCTGCAGTCGGTCTGCCGGCGTGCACGAAATTGGAGTGACATGTTATATCTATCGCCGGAGCAGGCGCTGCCACCAGGCCCGGCTGCGTCCGACGGCGAAGCCCATCTCCTGTTCCAAGGCCGCCAGGTCGAGCCGGACCACGTCGGCGAAGCGGCCCTTCAGCACGAAATCCGGCACGCTGCGGGCGAACTGCGCGGCCTGGTTGGTGTCACCGCCGAAGCTGACGGCGAGTTCCCCTGCCCGGCGGTTGACCGAGACCCGATCCTCCGCGTCCGCCAGCATGGCCTCCAACTGGTCGCGGAAGCGGCGGTGCCGGATGCCGAAATAGTCGGCAAAGCCCAGCTCGCGCGCCCAGCCCGGCATATCGCCGAGCGCCTCTTCGAGCACGGCTCGCAAGACGACCGAGGACCGGGCCAGCAGATCGGGGAAGGTCTCGGCGTCGGCGTCGATCTCGGCTCGCATGGCCCGCACCTGCGGGATCAGCCGTTGCAAGTAGGCGCGATACAGCGCGGTGCCGATCTCCTTGTGCGCCCGCCGGGCCAGGCGTTCGGTGACGAGCGGTTCTCCGGGATCGCCGCGTCGATATGGCAGGTCACCATGCGCTTGCTCAGGTCGGGCGGGATCGTGCTCACGTCGCGGTTGGTGGTCGGCACGATCGGTGCATACAGCCCGCCCATCTCGGCGTCGGTGCGCACCAGGTCGGGCACGTGGGAGGTGAACTTGTCCCGGGTCACGTCGTCGATCAACAACGGGATCGCGCCCATGCGCTCGCGCAGACCCAAGGCCCGGTTGGCGGTGAACTGACCGGAGCGGACCATCTTCTCGAAGCCGAACATCGACCGCGCCGCGATGCGGGTAAACAGGGTTTTGCCCCCGCTGGAGCGGCCATACAGCACGGCGTAGACGGGATAGACCCAAAGGTCGATGCCGGCGGGAATCGCCGCCTGACGCAGATGCGGGGCGAGCGGGGCGGCGTAAAGCCAGACCAGGAACGCCCAATACACCTCGACCGCGCCCTCGCCATTGCCGAAGAACTGGCGGAAGCTGCCGATGTAATCCGTCAGGATGCGGGCGTCGCGGGCGACGTCGGCAACCGGCATGACGTCATCCGCGCGCAGCCAGGTCGTGCCGTCCAGGTGCACGAGCCCGGTGGCGACATCGATCTCGGCGCGGGGAATGCGCTCCTCCTCGCCGCTGCCCACCGGCCGGGCCTGGTGCATGCGCAGCACCCGCAGCACCGAGGCGGCGTTGACCACGGTGCGCCCGGCCTCAGAGCCGCTCGGTTACGATTTGGGAACAGTCATCTTGTAGATGTTAGGCGAAAGACCAGGACGAACCCGGGCGTCAACGCCGGTGTAGGACGATTACGTAACGAGGGGCTGAGGAACGATGACCCCTCCCTTACTTAGGCAGAAATCCTCCGACCCGTTGTACGTCGCTGCGTGTGCCGAACTACAGGCGCGAGGCTTCGAGGGCGACTCTGTTGCACGGATCGAGCCGCGGACGCGCGCTTGCCGGGACGTCCTTTGAGTTACGCGATGCGGACGTAATCCGGACGCCCGAGTTCGAGCATGCGGTTCAGTGCGCCGACGGCAATCGCAACCTCGGTCGCTCGACGCCGATCGGTGCGGAACCGTAGACCGTCGCCGATGATCCGCTTGAAGCGGCTGATGTCAGCCTCCACCAGGGCTCGCCAGTGATAGCCGGAGGCCTTCTGCCAGGCCATGCGGCCGCGCGCGGCAATGATCTGCAGATGCCGGTCTCGCATCGTCGGCGCCGTCTCGGCTGTGTCGCTCGGCACGGCGCTGGAGCGGGGTGGTACGATGACGGACGCCTCGGGATGACGTGCGGTGACTTGGCCATAGACGCCGTCCTGATCGTAGGCACCATCGGCAGTGAACGAGGCGACCTGGCCATCCACCTGATCGAGCAAGGCCCCAACCTGCGAGGCGTCGTCGACCTCGCTGGAGGTCAGCGCCGCCGCCGCGATCTGCCCGGTGTCCGCGTCCACGGCAATGTGCAGCTTGCGCCAATCCCGGCGTGTCTTCGTGCCGTGCTTCTCGAGCAGCCATTCGCCGGAGCCGCACAGCTTCAGCCCCGTGCTGTCCACCAGAAGGTGCACGGGACCAGAACCTCGTTTGGGGCGAACTATGTCCAGCGTCTCGGCCCGACGGCTGAGTGTCGTATGGTCCGGCACCTCGAGATCGAGACCGAGCAGGGCAATGATGGAGCCGATGAGCCCTTCGGTTTGCCGCAATGCCAGACGAAATACCGACCGCAGCGTCAGCGCGGTGGCAATCGCCAGACCTGAATAGCGAGGCTGGCCGCCTCGGGTGGTCCGCGCCTCCGCCTTCCAGGCCGCAACCGCGGTATCGGTGAACCAGACGGTCAAGCTACCGCGCTGACGCAAGGCCGCATCGTACGCCGCCGAGTTCGTCGCTCGATGCCGTTGCTTGGGAATACGATGACGGCGATCGGCATTGGCTTTGAACGGCACGGTACCTACCCGGACAGTGTCGGGGAACACGCCCCTTCGCCATCCTACCTCAGGCGATCCCGTCACCATCCATGCACCACTGTCTCAAGACGATGCAAATGCTCGGCTACATCGACAGCACGGAAAAGCGCCGCCGCATCCTCACCCAGATCAACCGTCAGGAGTTCCGGCACCGCTTGGCCCGGCGCGTCTGCCATGGCGACCGCGGCGAAATCCGGAAAGCCCACCGGCACGAACAGGAGGAGCAGCTCGGCGCCCTCGGCCTGACGCTGAACGCAATCGCGCTGTGGAACTCGACCTATATCCAGGCCGCCATCGACCAGCTCACCCGTGAAGGCTGGGATATCAGCGAAACCGATATCGCCAGGGTCTCGCCGCTGCTCTTCAAGCACATCAACTTCCTCGGCCGATACGGCTTCTAGCTCCCGCAGTACATGGCAGAAGGCGCTCTCCGCCCACTCAGAAACTCTTTGTCCGAATAGGACTTCCGCATTGCCTTCTGACAGTACACCGTACCGCTCAGACGCAC
>JBBSIT010000206.1:0-7003 GCA_038231995.1 Acetobacterales bacterium
CCACCCCCGGCCTCGTCGCGGGGCCCACCCCCCCTCGCCGCGACTCCCGCCCACCCAAAAGAACCCCCCCTCCGCCCCCACACACCACACCGCCCAACCCGGGTCTCAGCTTGCCCATCGCAGACGCGTCGTTCATACGTCTCGCGTGCAGCCCGGCAGGAGCAGAGCCCGATGCCCGACACGCCACGCCCCGTGATGCTGGTGATCCTCGACGGCTGGGGCTGGCGGGAGGACGCCGCGGACAATGCCGTGCGCCAGGCGCATACGCCGGCCTTCGACCGGCTCTGGGCGACGGGACAGCACGCCTTCCTCCAGACCTCCGGCCTCGATGTCGGCCTGCCCCGTGGGCAGATGGGGAACTCGGAGGTCGGGCACCTCAACATCGGCTCCGGCCGCGTCGTCATGCAGGAGCTGCCGCGCCTCGGGCAGGCTATCGAGGACGGCAGCCTGGCCCGCAACCCGGTGCTCGTCGGCCTGATCGACACGCTGCGGGCGAGCGGCGGCGCATGCCACCTGATGGGCCTGGTGTCGCCGGGCGGCGTCCACTCGCATCAGGACCACGCAGCAGCACTTGCCCGCATCCTCGCCAGCGCCGGGGTGCCCGTGCACGTCCATGCCTTCACCGACGGGCGCGACACTCCGCCGCGGTCGGGCGCCGCCGACCTGCAGCGGCTCCGCGCAGCGCTGCCGGAGGGCGCGCGCATCGCCACCGTGTCCGGCCGCTACTACGCCATGGACCGCGACAACCGGTGGGACAGGGTGGAGCGCGCCTATCTCGCCATCGCCGAGGCCCGCGGCGCGAGCTTCGCCGACGCAGCGAGCTGCATGGATGCCGCCTATGGCGGGAACGTGACGGACGAGTTCGTCGTGCCGGCCGTGATCGGCCCCTACGCCGGCATGCGGGACGGCGACGGCCTGCTGTGCTTCAACTTCCGCGCCGACCGCGTGCGCGAGCTGCTCGCCGCCCTCCTCGACCCGGCGTTCACCGGCTTCGTGCGCCGGCGCGCGCCCTCCCTCGCCGCCATCGGCATGACGCGCTACAGCGACGCGCTCGCGCCGTTCATGCAGGCGCTGTTCCCGCCGCAACCGATGACCCACCTGCTCGGCGGCGTCGTCTCGGCGGCCGGCAAGCACCAGGTGCGCATGGCCGAGACCGAGAAATACCCGCACGTTACCTACTTCCTGAACGGCGGGCAGGAGACGCCGTTCGCCGGCGAGGACCGGATCATGGTCCCCTCCCCCAAGGTCGCGACCTACGATCTGCAACCGGAGATGTCGGCGCCCGAGCTGGCGGAGAAGGCAGTGGCGGCGATCGGGTCGGGCCGCTACGATCTGATCGTGCTGAATTTCGCCAACGCCGACATGGTCGGTCACACTGGCAGCCTGCCCGCCGCGATCCGCGCCGTGGAGGCCGTGGATGCGGGCCTGGGCCGCATCGCGGACGCGACCGCCGCCGCTGGCGGCGCATTGCTGGTCACGGCCGATCACGGCAACTCCGAGCTGATGCGCGATCCCGTCACCGGCGGCCCCCACACGGCGCACACCACGAATCCCGTGCCGGTGTTGCTGTTCGGCCGCGAAGCCGGGCTGGCGGATGGCAGGCTGGCCGACATCGCGCCCACGCTGCTGGCGCTCATGGGGCTACCTCAGCCGCCCGAGATGACCGGCCGCTCCCTGCTGCGCCCGCATGCGGCGCCTGCTGCTCGCTAGCTGCCTGGTCCCGCTCGCGGCCGCGGCGCCGACCGCCACGCGCCACGAGCTGCTGCAGGCCGAGCGCAACCAGGCCGCCCAGGAGACCGCGAGCACCGAGACGGCCGGGCGCGCCCGGGCGGTGCAGGCCGAGGAGCGCCGCCTCGCAGGCGAACGGGTCGCGGCCGCCGCCCGCTTGCGCACGACCGAGGAGGACGCGGCCGAGGCGAGCCGGCGGATCGATGACCTTGCCGTCCGCCGCGCCGCGGCGGAAGGACGGCTGGCGGAACGCGCGAAGGCGCTCGGCCCCCTGCTGCCGCTGATCGAGCGCTTGACCCTGTATCCGGCCGAGACGCTGCTCGCCGTCCCCGCCCCGCCCGAGGCAGCGCTCCGCGGCCTGCTCGTGCTGCGGGGCCTGGCGCGCCAGCTTGAGCGGGATGCTGCGGCGCTGCGGGCCGAGCGGGCGGAGGTGCAACGCCTGGCGCAAGGGATCGAGGCCGAGATGCCCCGGCTCCGCGCCGCGCAGGCCAGCCAGCGCGCCCAGTCGGCCGAACTCGACCGCCAGATCGCCGCCAGCCGCGAGACGGGCCGCCGGCTGGACGACGCCGCCACCGAGGCGGCCCGGCGCGCCGCGGCGGAAGCGGCGCGGGCCGGCACCCTGCGGGCCGCCGTCGCCCAGCTCGACGCCGAGCGGGTGCGCACCGAGGCGCGTGCACGGGAGGAGAGCAGCCGGGACGAGCGGCGGCGCGAGGCCCATCCCCGCGCGGAGATGCGGCAGGAGGCCACGGCCCGGGTCGTGATGCCAAGCATGTCCGAGACGGCCGGCGCACTGCATGCGCCCGTGGCCGGGACGGTGGTGCGTGCGTGGGGCGAGCGCACGGACGCTGGCCCGGCGAACGGCATCGTCTATCGCGCCCCGCCCTCCGCGCGCGTGGTGGCGCCTTGCGACGGGCGGGTGGCGTTCGCCGGGCCGTTCCGCAGCTTCGGGCTGCTGATGATCGTGGATTGCGGCGGCGGCTACCACCTGGTGCTGAGCGGGCTGGAGCGGCTGGATGCGCCGGTCGGGACGGCAGTGCGGGCCGGCGAGCCGGTCGGCGTCATGCCGGGGTGGGACCCGCAGACGCCGGGTCCGCGCCCGTCGCTTTATGTCGAGTTGCGCCGGGGCGGGCAGCCGATGAACCCTGCCCCCTTCCTCCGCGCGAAGGGATAGCCATGTGTGGGCCGGAGTTCGGCTTTGCACGAAGGTTGCATGCGTGCAGGATATGTTCAGGCATCCTTAAGGCGGGTGCGAGAGGGTGACATTCATGAAGATGCGTTCTGGGTTGCTTCTCGGTGCGGCGTTCGCCGCCGGGATCGTCGCTGGTCCCATGACGGGGTTGGTCGAGCGTGGCGTGGGCTGGCCGATCAGCCTTGCCGTGGCGCAGGACAACAGCCGGGCCGAGACGTACCGGTTGCTGACCCTGTTCGGCGACGTGTTCGAGCGCATCCGCGCCGAGTATGTCGAGCCGGTGAACGATCGCGAGCTGATCGAGAACGCGATTAACGGCATGCTAACCGGGCTCGACCCGCACAGCAGCTACATGAACGCCAAGTCGTTCCGCGACATGCAGGTGCAGACGCGCGGCGAGTTCGGCGGGCTCGGCCTGGAGGTGACCCAGGAGAACGGGATCATCAAGGTCGTCAGCCCGATCGACGACACGCCGGCCGCCCGCGCCGGGGTCAAGGCCGGCGACCTCATCACCATGCTGGACGGCCAGACCGTCCAGGGCCTCACGCTCAACGAGGCGGTGGACAAGATGCGCGGCCCAGCAGGCAGCCCCATCCGGCTCACCATCAAGCGCCAGGGCGTCGAGACCCCCATCGACCTGTCGATGCAGCGCGAGGTGATCCGCATCCAGGTCGTGCGCAGCCGGCTCGAGGGCGGCGACATCGGATACATCCGGCTCACCAGCTTCAACGAGCAGACCGACCCTGGCCTCCGCCGCGCGGTCACGCAACTGAAGCAGCAGGCGAACGGCCAGCTCAAGGGCATTATCCTCGACCTGCGCAACAATCCCGGCGGGCTGCTCGACCAAGCCGTCGCGGTGTCGGATGACCTTCTGACGCAGGGCGAGATCGTCAGCACGCGCTCCCGCCATCCCGACGAGAGCCAGCGCTGGAACGCGAAGGCGGGCGACGTGCTGGACGGGCTGCCCGTCGTCGTGCTGATCAATGGTGGCTCGGCGTCGGCCAGCGAGATCGTGGCCGGCGCCTTGCAGGACCACCGCCGGGCCATCGTCGTCGGCACGCGCAGCTTCGGCAAGGGCTCGGTGCAGACCGTCATGCCGCTGCCGGGCAACGGCGCGATGCGGCTGACCACGGCGCGCTACTACACGCCGTCCGGGCGGAGCATCCAGGGCCTGGGCATCACGCCCGACATCGAGGTCGCGTCCTCCCGCACGGAGGTGCCGCATTTCGGCCCGGAGCGCGAGGCCGACCTGAACCGGGCGCTGCGCAACCAGGGCGGCACCCCGCAGGCGGCAGCGCCGCCGGCGCGCAACGACCTTCCCGCGATCGCCAAGGAGATCGTGAAGCTGCCGCCGGAAGGGTTCCCGGCGTTCGAGGCGGGCAAGCCGGAGACGGACTACCAGCTTCAGCAAGGCGTCGCGGTGCTGCGCGCGATGGTGCAGCAGCGGCGCGCATCCGCCCACTAGCGCCAGGCAGGGCTGGCGGACGGCGCTCCATGATGCGATCTGAGGATTTTTCTTGCGCGGCCTGATCGCATTCTGGACCGTCCTGCTCGTCCTGCTCGCCGCCGGTGCGGCCACGCTGCAGTTCCTGGGGGCATCGCCGAGGCCGGCACAGGTCGCTGACGCTACGCCGGCGCATCCCGCGGCGCCCCCGCCTGCCGCTACGCCGGTCTCGGCGCCGGAACCCCTTCGCGCGCCGGTTGAGCCGGCTGCGGCCAGGACTCCGCCCGGCCCTGAATGGGACGGCCGAACCCCGGCGCCCATCCCGGTGCTGCTCGAACCGGCGCGCACGCAGCCCGGCGCCCTCCTGCCGCGCATCGCGCCGGACGGACGCACGCCGATGCGGGCGTACGCGCGGCCGTTCGATGCGGCCGACACGCGCCCGCGCATCGGCCTGCTGGTCGCCGGCCTCGGCCTGTCCGAGGCCGAGAGCCGCGAAGCCATCGAGAGCCTGCCAGGCGCGGTGAGTTTCGCCGTGTCCGCCTACGCCCCCCGGATCGAGCCGCTGCTGCAGGCGGCGCGGGAGCGGGGGCATGAGCTGCTCGTCTCCATCCCCATGGAATCGAGCGGTTATCCGTTGAACGACGCGGGAACCCGCTCGCTGCTGACCGGGGCGGGACCGGAGGCGAACCAGCGCATGCTCGAGGCTGTGCTCGCCCGGATCGCCGGGTATGTCGGCGCGACCGGAGCGTCGGACGGCATGCGCGGGGAGCGGTTCGTGCAGCTCGCCAGCAGCTTCGGCCGGGTCACGGACGAGCTGGCGAAGCGTGGGCTGCTCTATATCGACCCGCGGCCGCCGGCGCCGAGCCTGGTGCCCGTGACGGCGCCCGCGCTCAGCAGCCGCGCCGTCGATCTCGTGATCGACGACCCGGCGACGCGCGCGGAGATCGAGGCGAAGCTGGCGCAACTGGAGCGCATCGCCCGTGACCGCGGCTCCGCGCTCGGGCTCGCCTCGGCGCTCCGGCCGGTGACGCTCGACCGCCTGGCTGCCTGGGCGCGGACGGTCGAGATGCGCGGCTTCGTGTTGGCGCCCGTCAGCGCCTTGGTCCAGCCCGCCGGGTCGGCGCAGGCGACGCGTTGACCCTGCCCTATCGCCCTTGCGTCGGCGCCGTGCTGTTCAACCCGCACGGCAAGGTCCTCGTCGCCAGGCGCGCCGACACCGCGAATGCCGAGGGCGCCCCCGGAGGCTGGCAGTTGCCGCAAGGCGGCATCGACGAGGGCGAGGACCCGCGCCAGGCTGTGCTGCGTGAGCTGGCGGAGGAGATCGGCACGGACCGCGCCGTCGTTCTCGGCGAGCATCCGGAGTGGCTGACATACGACCTGCCGCCGGAGTTGGTCGGCAAGGCGCTGGGCGGGAGATACCGCGGCCAGCGCCAGCGCTGGTTCGCGCTTCGGTTCACCGGCGACGACCACGACATACGGCTCGACCTTGATCCGCATCCGGAGTTCGACCGGTGGTGCTGGACCGACCTCGCCGAGCTGCCCGGGCTGGCCGTGCCGTTCAAGCGACCGATCTACGAGGTGCTGGCGCGGTCGTTCCTGGTCTACACCAAAGGCGGGTAGCTACTCGCGCTTGAGGCCGTCCAGCCGCTTGCGGCGCTCCGCCTCCGTTCGCGCATCGTTGAGCCGCTCGGCCTTCGTGCGGCCGTGGCGGATGCGGTTCTCGGCTGCGGCCTGCGCGTCCGCCTCGCGATCCTGCCGCTTCGCCGCGCGGCGCAGGTTGACGACCTCGCCCATCAGCCGCGTCCGAGCACCCGGCCGGCGACGGCGTCGAGCTTGGCGAGCAGCGCCGGGTCGCGATGGTCGGGGGCGGTGATGAGCGCGTGATCGAGGGCGCGGTCGCACCCGGCCGGGCAAGGGCCGCGCGGCGCGCCGATGCTGGGCAGGACGGCCCGCACCAGCTCGCGCGCCTTGTCCGCGTTCTGCAGCAGCACGCGGATGACGGCGTCGACCGTTACGGCATCATGGCCCGAGTGCCAGCAATCATAGTCCGTGACCATCGCGACGGTCGCGTAGCAGAGCTCCGCCTCGCGGGCGAGCTTGGCCTCCGGCATGTTGGTCATGCCGATGACGCTGCATCCCCAGCTTCGATACAGCTCGCTCTCGGCCCGGGTGGAGAACTGCGGGCCCTCCATGACGAGGTAGGTCCCGCCCCGGGTGACCGGCAGCCCGAGTCCCCGGGCAGCCCCCTCCAGCGCGTCGCCCAGCCGCGGACAGACCGGGTCGGCGACGCTGACATGGGCCACGCAGCCGGTGCCGAAGAAGCTCTTCTCGCGGGCGAAGCTGCGGTCGATGAACTGGTCTACGATCACGAAATGACCCGGCGGAAGCTCCTCCCGAAGGCTGCCGACCGCCGAGAGGGACAGCACGTCCGTCACGCCGGAGCGCTTCAACGCGTCGATATTGGCGTGGTAGTTGAGGTCCGTGGGGGACAAGGGGTGACCGCGCCCATGCCTCGGCAGGAACACGCAGCGCACGCCGCCGAGCCGGCCGAACAGCAGCGCGTCGGAGGGCGGCCCCCAAGGCGTCTCGACCCGGCGCCACTCCTGCCCCTCCAGGCCCGCGATGTCGTACAGCCCCGAGCC
>JBBSIT010000207.1:0-6998 GCA_038231995.1 Acetobacterales bacterium
AAGCGCTAAAACCCTATCCCGGTAGGCAGTGGCGGAGGGCCGGCGAGGGATTTTTCGTGCCGGGCAGGAAGGGCCGCAGCCGCGATGCCGCGCATCGCGGCAAGGTCCTGACGCACCCGGCGCGGAAAAGACCCGCCGGAACCGACCCAGTGCCTACCGGGATAGGGTCTAAGGCTTGCAGAAGGCCCCTCTGCGACGCTATATCGCCACCTCTCGCACGCCGGTCGGCATCGGCGGCATATCAGAGGACCAGCCATGAAGCCCGGCATCCATCCCGAGTATCACGAGATCACCGTCATCATGACCGACGGGACGCAGTTCAAGACGCGCTCCTGCGCCGGCAAGCCTGGCGACGTGCTGCGGCTGGACATCGACCCGAAGTCCCACCCGGCCTGGACCGGCGTGCAGCGCATGATGGACACGGGCGGCCAGGTCGCCAAGGTCAACAAGAAGTTCGCCGGCCTCGGCAACCGCTGAACCTCCAGTTTTTCGTTGCGTCCGCAAGCGCCGCCCCTCTTGAACGGGGGAGCGGCGCTTTCCATTTCTAGCCTGTCCGAGGCGCCCATATGGGGCTTCGGGGACTAAGCCGGACCGGCCCGACAGGGCGGTCCATCACGTGACCTTGCTCTTGCAGGAGGTTTCCTTGACATACGATTTCACTCCCCTGTTCCGTACCGCCATCGGCTTCGACCGTCTGGCGCGACTGGCCGACACCGCGCAGGTGTCGCCCGCCTCGTCCTATCCTCCGTACAACATCGAGCGCACGGGCGAGGACAGCTAGCGGCTGACCATGGCCGTCGCCGGGTTCAGCCAGGACGACCTTGAGCTGACGGTGAAGGACAACACACTCGTGATCGCTGGCCGCGTGCCGCCGAAGGCGCAGTCGGGTGAGGTGCTGTATCGCGGCATCGCCGGACGCGCGTTCGAGCGGCGCTTCGTGCTTGCCGACCACATCGTGGTCGAGAACGCGGACCTGCAGAACGGCCTGCTGCACATCGGCCTGAACCGTGTCGTGCCCGAGGCGCTGAAGCCCCGCCGCATCGCGGTCGGCAACAGCCAGCCCACGACGCCCGCGATCGCCAACGACACCCAGGGCGAGACCGCCCAGGCGGCCTAACTCGCCGCACGGCGACACAGAACGGAAAGGCCGGGGCAACCCGGCCTTTTCATTGTTTAAGGCGTGCGGAAGAACGCGCTGGCGGCGTCTCGATGGCTCTGCTTGCGGCCGATGGCAGCCTCCGCACGCGCGATCTCGGCCTGCAGCTCCGCGATGTAGCCGCGCAGCTCGTCCACCCCGAGAGGATCGAGCGCGACCGGCTGCAACCGGGGTTTCGGTCTTGCATCCTCGTCATCGAACATGGCTGCCTCCCTTGTTTCCATCCTTGACCCGTGGGGAAACCCGGGTCCATACCCGCGCCTTGCCAGTCATGCCGGTCCGCCCCGCGAGATCAAGGCCAAGCGCGGCACCGAAGGACACGATCAGATGACACTCCCCCTGATGCCAAAAGCCACCGCCGTATGGCTGATCGACAAGACGGCGCTGACCTTCACCCAGATCGCCGAATTCTGCGGCATGCACCCGCTCGAGGTCCAGGCCATCGCGGACGGCGAGGTCGCCCAGGGCATCAACGGCTACGACCCCGTGGCCAACAGCCAGCTCACCATGGACGAGATCCGCCGCTGCGAGGCCGACCCGAACGCCCGCCTCCGCATGATGGCCGCGACCAACCCAGTGAAGCAGCGCAGCCGCGGCGCGCGCTACACCCCCGTGGCCAAGCGAAATGACCGGCCGGACGCGATCGCCTACGTGCTGCGCAACTTCCCGCAGCTCAGCGAGGCCCAGGTCATCAAGCTGCTCGGCACGACCAAGGACACCATCCAGAAGGTGCGCGAGCGCAGCCACTGGAACAGCGCCAACATCAAGCCGCGTGACCCGGTGATCCTCGGCCTGTGCACGCAAACCGACCTGAACGCCATGGTCGCGCAAGCCAATGAGCGCCTGGTCCGCGAGGGGCACGCCGTCCCCGCCCCGCCGCCGCCGGAAACCGGCGAGGCTGCCTGAAGCAGCACCCGGCCGCCCCGCTCGGGCAGCCGGGTGCCTCTTACGCTAGTTCATGATCTGTCCGCGAAGCCGCTCCATCTCCTGCTTCAGCCGCAACTTCTCCAGCTTGATCCGGGCCAGCGCAGCGTCGTCCGGACGCGGCCGGTGGCTCTCGTCGGCGATCTGCTCGTCCAGGCTCGCATGACGGTCCTTCAAGCTGTCGATACGCGATTGCAGGCTCATGACGCCTCCTCGTGAGTAGGGAACACCAGGCCGCGCGGTGCAGGACCGCGCGCTCGAATTGTAACGCGGCTCGCCTGGGAAGCGTGATTCGAATCCGCCGGGCGGAGGTCACACCTATGGCATTCCTCGCGTGGCATCGTCCGAAACAGCATGGTATGCAGCCGGCATGTTGATCGACCGTGACTCCTTGCTGCGCAAGCTGCACGAATTGCGCAGCGAGCACCGCGACCTGGACACCGTCATCGCCCGCCTCGCGGAGGCGGGAACGGACCAGCTCCATTTGCAGCGCCTCAAGAAGCGCAAGCTGCTGCTCAAGGATGAAGTCTCCTGGCTGGAGAGCCGGCTGATCCCCGACAGCATCGCATGAGCGGCGCCGCACCGCTCGTCGGCGTCATCATGGGCAGCCAATCCGACTGGCCGACGATGCAGCATGCCGCCGATGCGCTTCGCCGGCTCGGCGTGCCGCACGAGGTGCGCATCGTCTCCGCCCACCGCACGCCGGACCGGCTGGCCGAGTACGCCCGGTCCGCCCGCGGCCGCGGTCTGCGCGTCATCGTCGCGGGCGCCGGGGGCGCTGCGCACCTGCCCGGCATGTGCGCGGCCTGGACCTCCCTGCCCGTGCTCGGCGTCCCCGTGGAGAGCCACGCTCTCCGCGGGCAGGACAGCCTGCTCAGCATCGTGCAGATGCCGGCGGGCATCCCGGTCGGCACGCTCGCGATCGGCCGGGCCGGGGCGGTGAATGCCGGGCTGCTGGCGGCCGCCATCCTCGCGACGGCCGACCCCGAGCTGGCCGGCCGCCTCGACGCGCTGCGGGCCGAGCAGACGGAAGCCGTCCCGGACGCGCCGTCCGACTCCCCCGCCTGACCCGGCGTGCCCGCGCTCCCCCCCAACGCCACCATCGGCATCGTCGGCGGCGGGCAGCTCGGCCGCATGTCGGCCATGGCCGCCGCCCGCCTCGGCTACCGCTGCCACATCCTGACGCCGGAGCCCGACAGCCCGGCGGCGCAGGTCGCGGCCGCCTGCACGCTCGGCGACTACGAGGACCCCGCGGCCCTACGCGCCTTCGCCGAGGCCGTGGACGTCATCACCTTCGAGTTCGAGAACGTCAGCGCCGAGGGGCTGGACCTGCTCGCCTCGCTGCGCCCCGTCCACCCCTCGCCCGCCGTGCTGCGCATCAGCCAGGACCGCGTGGTGGAGAAGAGCTTCCTCAACGGCGCGGGCGTGCCCACAGCACCTTGGGTGGCGGTCGGCAGCCGTGACGAGCTGCACCGGGCCATCGCCCAGCTCGGCCAGCCCGGCGTGCTGAAGACGACGCGGCTGGGCTATGACGGCAAAGGCCAGGCCGTGCTGCGCGACGCCGGGGACGCTGATGCGCAATGGGAGCTGTTGGACCCCAAGCCATTGATCCTGGAAGGTTTGGTCGATTTCATCTGCGAGATCAGCGTCGTGGTCGCGCGTGGCGCCGATGGCGCAGGCGCCCTGTTCGACGCCGTCGAGAACCGGCACCGCGACGGCGTCCTGGACCTCACGGTCGCCCCCGCCCGTATCGCCCCCGCGACGGCGCGGGAAGCCCAGAGCATGGCCTGGCGGGTCGCCGAGGCGCTTGGCCTCGTCGGCCTGCTGGCGGTCGAGATGTTTGTCGGGCGCGATGGCCGCGTGATGGTGAACGAGATCGCGCCGCGGCCGCACAACTCCGGCCACTGGACGATCGAGGCCTGTCCGGCCAGCCAGTTCGAGTTGCACGTGCGCGCCGTCGCGGGCCTCCCGCTCGCGCCGGGCCAGCGCCACTCGGACGCGATCATGAAGAACCTGGTGGGTCCGGACGAGGCTGCGCTATGGCCGGAGGTCGTCGCCACGCCGGGCCTGATCCCGCACCTGTACGGAAAGGCGGAGGCGCGGCCCGGCCGGAAGATGGGCCACGTGACGCGGCTGTTCCCGCACGGCGCCCTGCCGGACGATGCCGGCATCGCGGCGGCGCTGGGCTGTCTCGCGCCTAATTGATGCGTGTGTTCGCCATAGCCCTCGCGCTGTTGCTGGCGGGTTGCGCGGCACCGGGTGGCGAGCTCGCGCCGCAGTTCGACGCGGCGGCCGCCCGCGAGATCGCGGTGCGGCCTGACCGCTACACGTTCGGCGACAGCCGGGCCGTGCTCGTCAGCCGCGACGGCGTTGCCCGCGGACTGATCTGGGGCACGATGCACACCGGCTACGACGAGACGACCATGCTGCCGCGCGCGATGCGGGACCGCTTCGCGAGCGCGCAGGACCTGACGGTCGAGGTGGACTTCGCAGCCCTGCCGGCGCGCCGGCGCGTCGATTTACGCAACAAGGCCGTCCGCGCGTTCCAACAGGCCGACCCCGTTGCGATCGCACGGCTTGACCCGGCGACACGGGCGGCGCTCGACGCGGCCGACCTGCCTTCAAGCAGCCTGGACCGGCTCAGCCTGCTCGGACTGTCGCGGCTCGTGTCGACCCGGGCAGGGATTGAGCCGCGGTCGCTCCTGCCTTCCACCGCCGACGTCGATGGCGCGCTTGCCAGTTTCGCCCGCAGCGTGCATATCCGAGTGCGTGATCTCGAGACGGCCGAGTCGCATGTCGACTACCTCTACGGCGACCCGAACGGCGCGAGCGCGGAGCTTGACTTGCGTCAGGCCCTGGAGCGGCGGGCGGAGCAGCGGCAACTGGTCGCCTGAATGCGCGACAACTACGCCGCGGGACGCATCGGGCGCATCATGGCGCTCAGCGCGGCATGGCGCGCAAACCCTGCCGACACCGCCCTAGTCGAGCGATCCTACACCGAGTTCTTCCTCGGCCGGAATCCCGCCATGGCCGCGAAGCTGGACGCCTTGTTCGCCGAGCCCGGCTTCCACTTCGTCGCGATCGGCGCCGGGCACCTGTTGGGCGAGCAGGGCGTGCCGGCGCAACTGCTGCGCCGCGGCTGGACCATCACGCCCTGCCCCGACGACCGCTGCTGACCGCGAAGCCGCGTCAAGCGCGCAGGCCCAATGCCGCCAGGGCCACACATCGCTCGAACAGCGCCAGGTCCGTCCACCGCTCCTCCTCCGCGACGGCTCCGAGCGCCAGTGCGCCGCCGGACTCCTCGATGCCGCAGGCGATCATGAGGTTGTCCGCCAATCCGAAGCTCTCGATCTCCAGCCCGGCCAAGTCGCGGCCATCGCCGCGCACGCCGCCCGCTCGGCTGCGCTCGGCATACGGGGTTGCGATGGTGCTGTAGCCCCACACGGGAAGCCCGAGCGTGCGGGCGAAGCCGACCTCATACACGGTGCCCGTATCGGCGCTGACGCCGCGGAACGGCGTCAGGTTGGCGACCACCCCGCGGCAGGACCGGATATGCGCCTCGTTGCGCTGCGCGATCAGGCGCGGCAGCGGCAGCGCGGACCAGTCCGGCGGCTCGCCGTCGAGCGGGTCCAGCGGAGAGACGCCATCGATCCCGTGCCGGTCGCAGATGGCCCGGCGGCGGCTGGCCCATCCGAGCGGGTCCGGCAGGAACACGTCCGGGCCGGCGAGATAGATGCGCGGGCGCCCGGTCATGCCGGCGGGCGGCCGGCTCGGCTTGCTGCGGCCCGGCCATGGTGCGATTGTCCGCCGCCCCACTGACGCGCGCAACTGCGCCTACCCCACGAGGACTGCATGGCCAAGATCAAGGTGAACACCCCGGTTGTCGAGCTAGACGGCGACGAGATGACCCGGATCATCTGGGGGTTCATCAAGGACAAGCTCATCCTGCCCTACCTCGACGTCGATCTGAAATACTACGACTTGGGGATCGAGCACCGCGACGCGACGGACGACCAGGTCACGGTCGATGCGGCCAACGCGATCAAGCAGTACGGCGTCGGCGTGAAATGCGCGACGATCACGCCCGACGAGGCGCGGGTCGCCGAGTTCAAGCTGAAGCGGATGTGGCGCAGCCCGAACGGGACGATCCGCAACATCCTGGACGGCACCATCTTCCGCGAGCCGATCATCTGCACCAACGTCCCCCGGCTGGTGCCGGGCTGGACGAAGCCGATCGTCATCGGCCGCCACGCCTACGGCGACATCTACCGGGCCGTCGAGATGAAGGTGCCCGGGCCGGGCAAGGTGACGCTCACGTTCCAGCCGGCGGACGGCACCGCGCCGCAGGTGCTCGACGTGCACGACTTCAAGGGACCCGGCGTCGCGCTCGGCATGCACAACACCCGCGCCAGCATCGAGGGCTTCGCCAGAGCGAGCTTCAACTACGGGCTGCAGCGCAACTACCCCGTCTATCTCTCGACGAAGAACACCATCCTCAAGGCCTATGACGGCATGTTCAAGGACGTGTTCCAGGAGATCTTCGACGCCGAGTTCAAGGCAGAGTTCGAGCGCCGCGGCCTGAGCTACGAGCACCGGCTGATCGACGACATGGTGGCCAGCGCGCTCAAGTGGAGCGGCGGCTATGTCTGGGCCTGCAAGAACTACGACGGCGACGTGCAGAGCGACATCGTGGCGCAGGGCTTCGGCAGCCTCGGCCTGATGACCTCCGTGCTGATGAGCCCGGACGGCAAGACGGTGGAAAGCGAGGCGGCGCACGGCACCGTCACCCGCCACTACCGCGAGCACCAGAAGGGGCGGGAAACCAGCACCAACCCGATCGCCTCGATCTTCGCCTGGACGCGCGGCCTCGGCTATCGCGGCCAGTTCGACGGCACCCCCGAGGTGACCAACTTCGCCA
>JBBSIT010000208.1:0-6995 GCA_038231995.1 Acetobacterales bacterium
TCCTGGTCGCGCTGCACCCACACCGTGTCGCCGGTGAAGCGGCCGGGGAACTCCTGCAGGAGATAGAAGGAGCGGGGGTGGCCGTGGGCGCCGGGGGGCGGCGCGGGCGGGGGGCCCCCGGGCTGCCCCTCCCGCCGCTCGCGCCGCTCACCGCCGACCACGGGCTCGCCCGCTCCTTCTATCTCCTGCAGGAGTTCCCCGGCCGCTTCACCGGCGACACGGTGTGGGTGCAGCGCGACCAGGACCGCAGCAACGACAGCGTGAGTTCCGTCATCATCGGCGGGCACGATTGGGCGGCGGCCTGGGCCGTCGATGCCGCGGGCCGCAATCCCTACGCCACCATCCCCGGCGGCGCGCGGCAACGCACGCTGGCCTATCGCTTCGGGGTGAACCTCGTGATGTACGCGCTCACCGGCAACTACAAGGGCGACCAGGTGCACGTGCCGGCGCTGCTGGAACGGCTGGGGCAGTAGATGCGGCTCGATCAGGCCTACGCAGCGCTTCGGTTCGACCCCACCCTGCCCTGGTGGGCGCTGGCCGTGCTCGCCGCCGCGTGCGCGCTCGCCCTGCTGCCGGCGGTGCTGCGCCGGGCGCGCGGCACGGTCTGGCGCGCCGCCGCCTTCGCCGCCCTGCTGCTGTGGCTCGCCGGGCCGCGGCTGGTGCAGGAGACGCGGGAGACGCTGAGCGACATCGGCCTGCTGCTCGTGGACGAGACCGCCTCGATGCAGGTCGGCGACCGTGCGGCCCTGCGCGATGCCGCCCGCACCGCGCTGACCGGCGCGGCCGGGCGCCTGCCGGACCTGGAACTCCGCACCGTCGTCGTCCCCGAGGCCGGGCAGGACGGCACAAGGCTGTTCGGCGCCATCAGCCGCGCGCTGGCCGACATCCCGCGCGCGCGCCTGTCTGGCATCGTGGCGCTCACCGACGGGCAGTCGCACGATCTCTCGGAGGAGGCGCTGCCCGCCCCGCTGCACGTGCTGATCCCCGCGCGCGGCGAGCAGACGGACCGGCGACTGCGCATCATCGAGGCGCCGGGCTTCGGCGTGGTCGGCCGCAGCGTGACCTTGCGCCTGGCCGTCGAGAACCTGGGAGTAACCCGCCCCGGCGGCGCGGCGCGGCTCACCATCCGCCGGGACGGCGAGCCGCCACGCAGCGAGCCCGTGCCGATCGGCCAGGAGCACCGGATCGAGCTGCCCATCACCCGCGCCGGCCCCACCATCGTCGAGCTGCAGGCCGACGCGCTGCCCGGCGAGGTATCGGACCTCAACAACCGCGCCGTGGTCGAGATCAACGGCGTGCGCGACCGGCTGCGCGTCCTGCTCGTCAGCGGCGAGCCGCACGCGGGCGAGCGCACCTGGCGCCGGCTGCTGAAGGCCGACCCGGCGGTCGATCTCGTCCACTTCACCATCCTGCGCCCGCCCGAGCGCGACGACATGACACCGCTGAACGAGCTGGCGCTGATCGCCTTTCCCGTGCGCGAGCTGTTCCAGGTCAAGATCCGCGACTTCGACCTCATCATCCTCGACCGCTTCACCAACCGCGGCGTCCTGCCGCCGACCTACCTGCGCAACATCGCCGAGTACGTGCGCGGCGGCGGCGGGCTGCTGCTGAGCGTGGGGCCGGAGTTCGCCGGGCCGGGCAGCCTGGCGGCAACGGCGCTCGGCAACGTGCTGCCTGCCCGGCCCGGCGGCGGAGCGAGCATCGTTGAGGGCGCATTCCGCCCCCGCGTGACCGAGCCCGGGCTGCGCCATCCCGTGACAGAGGGGCTGCCGGGCTGGCGGCCGGACGGCGAGCCGGATTGGGGAAGCTGGTATCGCCGGATCGAGGCGGCCTCGACGAGCGGACAGGCGCTGATGGCGGCGCCGGACGGGTCGCCGCTATTGCTGCTGGACCGGGTGGATGAGGGCCGGGCGGCGCTGCTGCTGTCCGACCAGATCTGGCTATGGTCCCGCGGCCACCAGGGCGGCGGCCCGCAGGCGGAGCTGCTGCGCCGCATCGCCCACTGGCTGATGAAGGAGCCGGCGCTGGAGGAGGAGGCCCTCCGCGCCCGCATCGACGCCGGCCGCCTGCTGGTAGAGCGCCGCACCATCGAGCCGGCGTCGCCGCCGGACGTGGCGGTGACGTCGCCGGGCGGCGCGGTCAGCCGGGCGCGGCTGCGCGCGGCCGGGCCGGGCCGGGCAGTGGCGGAGCTGCCCGCGACGGACCCGGGCGTCTGGCAGGTCTCGGACGGCACGCGTACGGCCTACGCCGCCTCGGGCGCCGCCAACCCGGCCGAGATCGCCGACCTGCGCGCGACAGCCACGAAGCTGGAGGGCATCGCCCGCGCCTCGGGCGGCAGCGTGCGCTTCATCGGCGCCGGCCTACCTGAGCTGCGCCGGACCGAGCCTACGCGCGAGGCGTCGGGCAGCTCCTGGATCGGCCTGCCCCGTCGGCGCGACCACCTCGTGATGGGCCTCGAATCCATCCCCCTGCTGCCGCCCTGGGCCGCCTTGCCGCTGGTGCTGAGTCTTGCCATCGTGGCCTGGCGCCGCGAGGGCGCGGGCTGAGCAGGCCGCATCGGCCGGATTGGCAGGGGCGGAGCAAGTCCCCATGATATGAGCAACCACGCTGCAACCCGGAGGGTCGTGCTTTCCAGAACGTAGAGCAGCCTCGCCGCCGGGCCACGGGCGGCCAAATCCTGGCGCTGATCGGCTTCGTCGGACTGTGCCTGCTGGTGGCCGCGTCCGGCGGCGCAGTGACGGCCGGCAGCGTGCGCACCTGGTATCCCACCCTTGTCTCGCTGCCGGGCACGCCGCCCAACTGGCTGTTCGGGCCGGTCTGGACGACGCTCTACGTAATCATCGGCGTGTCGGCCTGGCTGATCTGGCGGCGGACGGCGGGCACCAGCCCGCGCGGATATGCGGCGCTGCGGCTGTGGGGCTGGCAGCTCGGGCTCAGCGCGCTCTGGCCCCCGGCTTTCTTCGGGCTGCACACCCTGGGGCTGGCGCTGGCGGTGATTGTGCTGCTGCTCGGAGCCATCGCGCTGACGGCACGCGCCTTCGCGCGCATCGACCGCCTTGCTGCGGCGCTGCTGCTGCCCTACGCGGCGTGGGTGCTCTACGCGACCTACCTCAACGCTGGGTTCTGGTGGCTTAACCACAGCTAGGCTATGATGGGCCCATGCAAACGACCCCTCGTATCCTTCTCCTCACGCTCGCCGCGGCGCTGCCGTTGAAGCTGGCCGCCGCCCAGGCCGGCCTAACTCCCTCGGGCATCAAGCCCGCGGTGAATGCCCCGCAGGAGAAGGCCCGCCCCCCCGTGCCGCCGCCTGCGCTGCCCGGCTCTCGCGCCGAGCCCAACGTGGTGGCGCCTGCGACGCGCGCGGGCGCCGACATGCCGCCGACCGAGGCGCTGTTCGATGCCGTCAACCGCGGCGACGTCGTTGCCGCGCGCGACGCCGTCAACCGGGGCGCGGACCTGAACGGGCGCAACGTGCTGGGCCTGACGCCGCTAGAGCTCTCGGTCGACCTCGGCCGCAACGACCTCTCCTTCCTGCTGCTGTCGCTGCGCGGCTCCTCCGGCTCGGCGGCGCCGCGCGAGGCTGCAGCACCGCCGCCTGCGCCGACGGCGGCCGAGCGTCGCGCAGCGGCCCAGCAGGCGCGCGCGGAGCGGGCGCGCCAGCGTGTCCCCGTCGCGTCGGCGCCAGCCCCGCGAGCGCCACGGCTCTTCGCCGGGGATGGAGGCGCTCCCGTCCCGCAATCCGGTTTCCTCGGGTTCGACTCCGCGCGGTGAGCCTCTCCGCGACGGCCGCCACCCTGGACGACGCCAGCGCCGAACTTCCCCCCGACACCCGCCCCCGCTCGCCAGGAACGGTCGGCGCCTACTGGCGCCTCGCCGGCGGCTACTGGCGCGGCCGCACCGCCCGCACGGCCTGGACGCTCACGCTCGCGGTGGCCGCACTTGTCGTCGCGAACATCGCCGTGCAGTACGGCATCAACCGCTGGAACGCCTTCTTCTTCGATGCGCTCGAGCAGAAGCAGGCCAACATCGTCCTGAGCGCCATCGGCCTGTTCGCCGTGCTCGCGCTGGCCAGCGCCACCATCGCCGTGGTCCAGTTGATCGCGCGCATGCGGCTGCAGGTCTATTGGCGGCAATGGCTCACCGAGCGGCTGGCAGAACGCTGGCTCGGCGAGCAGCGCTTCTACCGCCTCAGCATCGCCGCCCCCGACGTGGACGCGCCCGAGTTCCGCATCGCCGAGGACGCGCGGATCGCCACCGAGCCGGTGGTGGATTTCGGCACCGGCATCACCAACGCGGTGCTGACGGCCCTGGTGTTCTTCGGCGTGCTGTTGACCGTGGGCGGCGACGCCGACGTGTTCGGGTTCCATGTGCCCGGCTTCATGGTGTTCGCCGCCATCGCCTATTCCTTTCTCATGTCCGGCTCCATGCTGCTGTTCGGCCGCCCGCTGATCGCGCGCATCGAGGCCAAGAACGCGGCCGAGGCACGGCTGCGCGCCGAGATGGGCCGCGTGCGGGAGAATGCCGAGAGCATCGCCCTGATCGGCGGCGAGGCGGACGAGACGCGCGCGCTGCGCGACACCCTGCGGAACCTGGTCGACGCCTGGCGCCGGCAGATCACGCAGCTCGCCCGCATGACCTGGCTCATGGGCACCAACTGGGTCGTGGCGCCCGTGTTCCCGCTCCTGCTGGAGGCGCCGAACTACCTCGCCGGCAACCTGTCGCTCGGCTTGCTGATGCAGACGGCGGCCGCCTTCGTCCAGGTCCAGGTCGCGCTCAACTGATTGTTCGACAACTACCCGCGCATCGCGGAATGGCTGGCCTCGGCCGGCCGCGTCACGGGCTTGTGGGGCGCGTTCAGCCGGCTCGACGCCTCCGTGGGCACCGATGCGCAAGACCACATCGTGATCGCCGACAGCACGGACGGCAACCTGCGGCTCGAGAACCTGCACGTGGCGCAGCATAACGGCCGCGTCGTGATCGACGAGGCCGACACGGTTATCGTGCCCGGCGACAAGGTCCTGCTCACGGGCGAGAGCGGAACGGGCAAGAGCACTCTCATCCGCGCCATCGCCGGCCTATGGCCGTGGGGGTCCGGCCGGGTGCTGATGCCGCCGGACGCCCGTGTCGCCTTCCTGCCGCAGCGGGCCTACATCCCGAACGGCCTGCTGCGCGACGTGCTGCTCTATCCCGCGACGCATGACTCCACCGTGCCCGACAGCACCCTCATCGCCGCCCTGGAGCGCTGCGGGCTGAAGCGCCTCGTGCCGCGGCTGGACGAGGCCGACCGCTGGGACAAGCTGCTGTCGGGCGGCGAGCAGCAGCGGATCGCCTTCGCGCGCCTGCTGGTGCACAAGCCCGACATCGTCATCATGGACGAGGCGACGGCGGCACTCGACGTATCCAGCCAGGACAGCATGCTGGATCTGTTCCGTCACGAACTCTCGGCCGCGACCGTCATCAGCGTGGGGAACCGGCCGGAGTTGGAAGAATATCACACCCGCAAGCTGTCGCTGCGGCGCCAGGCAACGGAGGGCGCGACCGACCAGGATCGCGCGAGGCGGCGCAAGCTTGCGGCGTTGCTGCGGCGCTCGCTGCGTCCGCGCCCTTCGCCGGACCCATCGCATCCCGTGTCCAGCTAACCAGGACACTTTTGGCGACATGCCCGTCCCAAACAGCAAGAAGGGGCGGCCCAGCCGGGCCACCCCTCCTCGCGCCGTCAGTATGAACTGGGCTTAGCGCCGGATCGGCGCCGCCGGGGTCGTGCCGGGCGGAACAGTGGTCGTCGCGCCAACTGCGTCGCCAGCCCGGTTGCCGGTGGCGGTAGCGGCGCCGGGCGGGAGGCTATTGGCGGACTCGGGCGCCGAGACGCCTGCATTCGGCGACGGCGGGCTCTGAGTGGCTGCTGCGCCTTGGGCGACGGCTTGGGCAGCCAGGCCAAGGCTGAAGGCCGCTACCAGCACGGTCTTGAGCATGATGTGGGTCCTATCAGTTGCGACGTCGTTCAGTGTCGTTCGAGATCGCCGCTTGGCCGAACGTCAAGCATCTCAACGTCCGGTTACGTACATAGTTGCCCTTTATTCGTGGCAAGATCCATGCAACCCCGTCAGTCCTGGCTGGGCCGCGTTCGCAGCAGCTTCGTCGCGGCGCGCTGGCCCTTCTCGTCGAGCCGCTTGCGCCGGGCTGCGCGCGGCGTCCGCGTGGGGACGCGCGGCGGTTCCGCCGTGGCCGCTTCCCGAAGCAGAACTACTAGCCGATCCAGCGCGTCCTGCCGGTTGCGCTCCTGCGAGCGATGGCGCTGCGCCGTGATCACCATCACGCCGTCCTTGCTCACGCGGCGCCCACCCAGCCGCTCGGCCCGCTCGCGCAGCGCCTCGGGCAGCGACCCAGTCCGGCGCAGATCCAGCCGCAGCTGCACGGCCGACGAGACCTTGTTGACGTTCTGCCCGCCAGGTCCGGACGCGCGAACGAAGCTCTCCTCGACCTCGCGCGGATCGAAAGCAATACCGGGTGCGATGGGGATCAGCATGTTGCGATTGGCCTAACGGGCGCGCGGGGTTGGGGCGGGAGGATTCGAACCTCCGGATAACTCCAAACCCCTTGTTGCCGTAGCGTTTTCAGACGCCTTGACCTGCTGCGCTGGTACACAAGCCTGGTATACGCCTTCGCCCGATTTCGATGCCGCCAGCGTAAAGCGACCAGAGCGGATTGTCATTGCTAGTTCCCGGGGACGGCAATCCCAACAGCACTCCTTGACAAAGCGTAACTGCCCAGGGTGTCGCGGAAAGCTCAAGTGATCCGCAGTTCGGCGACCAGGTTGTCGGGTTGGCCTGTCAGGGCGGCCAGCAAATCCCAGCTCTGCTTTCTTGCGGTTGAGATCAGCGTGCGGAGGACGGCGAACTCCTCGGCCCCCTCCGTCGAGCGGAACCCGCCGGAGATTTTCTGCCGGAGTTTCATCATCCGCCCATCCTGCTCCGCCAGGTTGTTGGTGAAGGGCA
>JBBSIT010000209.1:0-6988 GCA_038231995.1 Acetobacterales bacterium
CCTGCGCATGACGCTGCACGGGCCGAATGACCGCTACATCAACGACGCACGTGTGATCCAGGCGATCGGGCAGATGTGGACCCGCGCCGGCATCCAGACCGCGGTGGAGCCGGCGCCCTGGACCACCTTCGTCGCCAAGGCGTCGCGGCAGGAGCTGTCGGTATTCCTGGTCGGCTGGGGCTCGGCGACGGGGGAGGGGACCAACCCGCTGCGCAGCCTGGTCGCCACGTGGGACCCCGCGCGCGGCATGGGCGTCAGCAACCGCGGGCGCTACAGCAACCCGGCGATGGACGCCGTGCTCGCCCGCGCGCTCGCCACCGCCGACGACCCGGCGCGCGACGCGCTGATCCAGGAGGCGACCCGCATCGCCATGGAGGATGTCGGCATCGTGCCGCTGTATATCCAGAAGAACATCTGGGGCATGAGGCCCAACCTGACGCACACGCCGCGCGTCGATGAGGAGACGCGGGCGATGGACGTGAAGCCCCGGGGATGACGGGTCGATGACCACCTGGCTGATCCGCCGGCTGATCCAGGCGGCGTTCGTCGTGCTCGCGATGACGGTGATCGTATTCCTCAGCGTCAACGTGATCGGCGATCCCATCGAGATCCTGATAGCACCCGACGCGGACCAGGCGGAGCGGCTGCGCGCTATCGCGGCGCTCGGGCTGGATAAGCCTTTGTGGCAGCAGTACCTGACGTTCCTCGGCGGCGCGGTGCGGGGCGACCTCGGCCGCAGCTTCGTGTTCAACGAGCCGGCGCTGCGCATCATCCTGCAGCGCTTGCCCGCGACCTTGGAGTTGGCCTTCGCCGCGGTGCTCGTCTCGGTCGTCATCGGCATCCCGGCCGGGCTGTATGCCGGACTCAAGCCCGACAGCCCCGGCGCGCGGGCGCTGATGGCCGGCAGCATCCTGGGGTTCAGTCTGCCGTCCTTCTGGGTCGGGCTCATGCTCATCATGGTGTTCGCGGTGCAGTTGGGCTGGCTGCCGAGCACCGGCCGGGGCGAGACGCGGGAATTGCTCGGCGTGCAATGGTCGTTCCTGACGCGGGACGGCCTCGCGCATATGCTGCTGCCGGCGATCAACCTCGGGCTGTTCAACGCCTCGCTTATCCTGCGGCTGACCCGCGCGGGCGTGCGCGAGGCGCTGCCGTCGGATTACGTGCGCTTCGCTCGCGCCAAGGGGCTGCGGCCGCGCCGTGTCGTGGGGGTGCATGTGATGAAAAATATCATGATCCCAGTCGTTACCGTGGTCGGGCTGGAGCTTGGCACCACCATCGCCTTCTCCGTCGTCACCGAGAGCATCTTCGCCTGGCCCGGCATGGGCAAGCTCATCATCGACAGCATCAACCTGCTCGACCGGCCGATAATCGTGGCCTACCTTATGTTCATCGTCCTGCTGTTCGTCCTCACTAATCTGCTGGTCGATGTGCTCTACACCGTGCTCGATCCTCGGGTCCGGCTGGACAACCAGGGATGAGCGCCACTGCCCTCGCGCCGCGCGAGGAGACGCCGCTCCGTCGCTTCCTGGCCGAGTTCGCGCGCTCCCGCCTCGCCGTGCTCGGCGTCGTCCTCGTCGCTCTCGTCGCCTTCGCCGCGATCTTCGCCCCCTGGATATCGCCGCAGGACCCGTACGACCTCGCCCAGCTCGACATCATGGACGGCCGCCTGCCGCCGGGCTCCGTCTCGCCCACCGGCGTGCCTTACCTGCTCGGCACCGACGACCAGGGCCGCGACATGCTGTCCGGCATCTTCTACGGGCTGCGCATCAGCCTCGGCGTCGGCGTCGGCTCCGCCTTGATCGCCGGCATCATCGGCTCGGCGCTCGGCCTGGTCGCGGCCTACGTCGGCGGCCGCACCGAGAGCATCATCATGCGCCTGGTGGACCTGCAGTTGTCCTTCCCCTCCATCCTGGTCGCGCTGATGATCCTCGCCTTCCTCGGCAAGGGCATCGGCAACGTCATGCTCGCCCTCGTCATGGTCGAGTGGGCCTACTACGCCCGCACCGCCCGCGGCTCCGCCCTCGCCGAGCGCCGGCGCGAGTATATCGAGGCTGCGGAGTGCCTCGCCCTGTCGCGCGCCCGCATCGTGTTCCGCCACCTGCTGCCGAACTGCCTGCCGCCGCTGATCGTCGTCGGCACGTTCCAGGTCGCCCGCGCCATCGCGCTGGAGGCCACCCTGAGCTTCCTCGGCCTCGGCGTCCCCGTCACCGAACCCTCGCTCGGTCTGCTGATCGCCAACGGCTACCAGTACATGCTGTCCGGCAAATACTGGATCAGCTTCTACCCCGGCATCGCCCTGCTCGTGACCATCGTCGGCATCAACCTGGTCGGCGACCAGTTGCGCGACGTGCTCAACCCTCGCTTGCAGAAATGACCGGCACCCTCGAAGTCCGCGGCCTCTCCACGCATTTCACCTCCCGCGCCGGCGTGGTCCGCGCGGTGGACGACGTCTCCTTCGCCGTCCAGCGCGGCGAGGTCATGGGCCTGGTGGGCGAGAGCGGCTCCGGCAAGTCCGTCACCGGCTTCAGCATCATCGGCCTCGTGGACCCGCCCGGCCGCGTCGTCGCCGGCCAGATCCTGTTCCAGGGCCGCGACATCGCCCGGCTGCCCGAGCCCGAATTGCGCAAGCTGCGCGGCCGGCACATCGCCATGGTGTTCCAGGACCCCATGATGACGCTCAACCCGGTGCTGCGCATCGACACGCAGATGATCGAAGCGGTGCAGGCGCACGAGACCGTCTCGACGGCGGCCGCCCGCGCCCGCTCGCGCAACGCGCTGGGCCTGGTCGGCATCCCCTCCCCGGACGAGCGGCTGCGCGCCTACCCCCACCAGTTCAGCGGCGGCATGCGCCAGCGCGTCGCCATCGCCATAGCGTTGCTGCACCGCCCCGAGCTGATCCTGGCGGATGAGCCCACCACCGCGCTCGACGTCACCATCCAGGCGCAAATCCTCGCCGAGGTGCAGGGCCTCGCGCGCGACCTCGGCACGGCGCTGGTGTGGATCACCCACGACCTCTCCGTCATCGCCGGGCTGGCCGATCACGTCGCCGTCATGTACGCGGGCCGCATCGTCGAGAAAGGCAGCGTGGACGCCGTGCTGGACCACCCGTTGCACCCCTACACTGCCGGGCTGATCGGCTCCGTGCCCAGCCGCACGCCCCGCGGCGAGCGCCTGCCCGGCATCCCCGGCATGACGCCCAGCGTGCTCAACCTGCCCGTCGGCTGCGCCTTCCGCACCCGCTGCGCCCGCGCCACTGCCGTCTGCGAGACGGACCCGCCCGAGTTCCCCGCCGAACCCGGCCGCGCCCATCGCTGCTTCCACCCGCTGGTGGCCGTCCCGGCATGACGACACCCATGCCCGCTCCGATGATAGAGCTGCGCGGCGTGTCCAAGCGCTTCGAGAAGGCGGCCGACTCCGCCACGCGCCTCGTCCGGCGCGTCCGCGGCGCCCTCGGCGCGCCCGTCCAGCCCCAAATCGTCCGCGCCGTGGATCGCGTGGACCTCGCCGTCGCCCGCGGCGAGGTGGTCGGCCTCGTCGGCGAGAGCGGCTGCGGCAAGAGCACCCTGGGCCGCATGGTCGCCGGCATCGCCCCGCCCTCGGATGGCCAGGTGCTCTACCAGGGCCAGGATGTCGCCACCCTCGACCCGGCCGCCGCGCGCCAGGCCAAGCTGCGCGTGCAGATGATCTTCCAGGACCCGTATGCCAGCCTCAACCCGCGCCTGCGCGTGTCCGAGATCGTCGGCGAGGCGCCGCGCGTGCACCGGCTGATCCAGGGCCCCTACGACGCCTACGTGGACGCCCAGCTCCGCCGCGCCGGGCTCGACCCGGCCTATACGCGCCGCTACCCCCACCAGTTCAGCGGCGGCCAGCGCCAGCGCATCGGCATCGCCCGCGCCCTCGCGGTGCAGCCCGACTTCCTCGTCTGCGACGAGGCCGTCGCCGCGCTCGACGTGTCGATCCAGGCGCAAATCCTGAACCTGTTCATGGACCTGCGGCGCGAGCTTGATCTGACGTACCTGTTCATCAGCCATGACCTCGGCGTCGTCGAGCACCTGTCGGACCGCGTGGTCATCATGTATCTCGGCCGCGTGGTCGAGCAGGCGCCGACCGAGGAGGTGTTCGCCCGCCCCAACCATCCCTACACCCAGGCGCTGCTGGCCGAGGTGCCGCGCATCGACGCCCGCCGCCGCCGCTTCACCGCGATCAAGGGCGAGATTCCCAGCCCGCTCGCGCCGCCGCCGGGCTGCCACTTCCATCCGCGCTGTCCGCACGCCTTCGCGCGCTGCAGCGTCGAGGTGCCGGCGCTGCTGGAGATCGCCCCCGGGCACCGCAGCGCCTGCCACCTCAACGATCGCTGATCCCACCCTGCTCGCATGGCGCCCGAACTCAACCCGCTGCACCATCTCTGGCGCGTTCTGCCGCGGCAGGCCCGGCGGCGTTGGCTCGCGCGCGGCGTGGCCCTCATGGCGCCGCACCCGGATCAGCCCCCGCCGCCGGCGCCGGACGGCGTCGTCGTCGTGGGCGAGCTGGCGCGCGCCTCCGGCCTGGGCGAGGGCGCGCGGCTGATGCTGCATGCCCTGCGCGCCGCCGGCGTCCCGGCCTGGAGCGCCGAGGCCGGCACGCTGGCCGGCAATGACGGCCTGGCGCCCCGGAGCGAGCCGCCGCCGCCTGGCGTTCCGCTCGTCCTGCACGTGAACGCCCCGGCGTTGCCGGCGGCCCTGTTGGGGCTGGGGCGGGCAGGGGTGCGCGGCCGCCGGGTCGTCGGCTACTGGGCGTGGGAACTGCCGGTGGTGCCGCCGGGCTGGCGCGTCGGCGTGCCCTTCGTGCATGAGGTTTGGGCGCCGTCCCGCTTCACTGCCGCAGCGCTCGAACCCCTGCTGCCCGGCCGCGTCCGCATCGTGCCGCACCCGGTCGCCGCCGCACCCCCCGTGCCCAGCGCCCTCGGCCGCGCCGCCTTCGGGCTGCCGGACGCCGCCGTCGTCACCCTGGTCGCCTTCAACCTCGCATCGAGCTTCGAGCGCAAGAACCCGCTCGGCGCCATCGAGGCGCACCGCCTGGCGTTCGGGGATCGCCCGGACCGGCTGCTGCTCATCAAGGTGGTCAACCCGCACCATTTCCCCGAGGATTTCGAGCATCTGCGCGCTGCGGCCACAGCGCCCAACGTCCGGATCGAGACCCGCACGCTCCCGCCCGCCGATAACCATGCACTGACGGCCGCATGCGACATCGTGCTGTCGCTGCATCGCAGCGAGGGGTTCGGGCTAGGCTTGGCCGAGGCCATGCTGCTCGGCCGTCCTGTGGTCGCGACGCATTGGTCCGGCAACACGGACTTCATGGACGCGGACTGCGCCGCGATGGTCCCCGTGCACCTGATCCCCGCACGGGATCCCCGCGGCGTGTTCGAGGCGCCCGGCGCCGTCTGGGCCGACCCCGACCTGGGCGCCGCCGCCGCGCACCTCGCTCGGCTCGCCGATGACGCCGGGCTTCGCCGCGGCCTCGGCGCCCGCGCGCAGGCGGCCGCCCACGCTCGGCTCGGCCCCGAGGCGCTGCTCGCGGCGGTGCGCAGCCTCGATCCCGTCCTCGCCGCATGAGGATACTGGTCTGGCAGTGGGGCCGCCACGGCGCCGGCCCTCGCTTCGCCGCCGAGCTCGCGCGCAGCCTGCGACGCGTGCCGGGCACGGAGGCGGTGCTGTCCCTGGCCGCCACCGCCGAGATCCTGCGCACAAGCGACCCGCCGGACTGCGACCTGCCGGTGCGGACCTACTCCAACGGCCTGGGCTTCGTCGCCCGCATGGCGCTGTCCCCGTTCGCGCGCGCCGGGCTGGCCGCCCGCCTGCGCGCGCTGCGGCCGGACGTCGCGATCTGCGCCATGCCGGCGCCGTTGGACCTGGCCATGGCGTCCGCCCTGCGCCGCGCCGGTATTCCGTTCGTAGTGGTGGTGCACGATGCGGACCCGCACCCCGGCGACCGTTTCCCCCTGCAGATCGTGCTGCAGCGCGCCCTGGTCGCGAAGGCGGATGCCCTCGTGGCGCTCAGCGGGCACGTGGCCGACCGGCTGCGCGAGCAACGCGTCGGCGCCGGCCGGCCGCTGATCCGGGCGTCGCTGCCCCCCTTCGTTTACGGACCGGCGCCGCCGCCGATGGCCCATGGCGGGCCGTTCCGCCTGCTCTCGTTCGGCCGGCTGCTGCCCTACAAGGGGCTGGACCTGCTGGCAGAGAGCCTGCGCCAGCTCGATGCGCCGTCACGATTGCAGGTGCGGGTCGTCGGCACCGGGCCGGAGGGGCCGGTGTTGGACGCGCTCCGCCATCTGCCCGGCGTCACCGTCGAGAACCGCTGGGTGCCGGAGGATGAGGTGGGCGCCCTGATCGCCTGGGCCGATGGGCTCGTGCTGACCTATCGCGAGGCCAGCCAGAGCGGCGTCGCCGCCACCGCCATCGCGGCCCGGCGCTGGCTGGTGGCAACCCGCGTCGGCGGCCTGGAGGAGCAGCTCCGCGACGAGCCCCTGGCCCTGCTCTGCGATCCCACCGCGGACAGCATCGCCGCCACGCTCGCCCGGCTGCTGCAGCTCGCCGGCCAAGCGCCGCCCCCGGCCGCCGACGCGCAGGATGTCTGGCAGAGCGTCGCGGGCAAGCTGGTGGCCGATATCGCCGCTGTCATCAAAGCGGCTTCACCCTGACTGGACGCACTCTCGCGTTCAGTCAGGGTGAAGCCGCGTAAACCCCGGCTGTATCATTAGCGCGGAGGCATGAACTTCCACAGCGCGTAGGGCTGCGTCCGCGTGCTGCCCTTCTCGTGCCACTGCGCCATGTTCTGGATCTGCGAGGCCGTGACGTAGATCGCGCCGTCCGCCCCCTCCGCGAAGCTGTCCGGCCAGAGCAGCCGCGGGTCCTGCACCATCGTCCGCATCGTGCCGTCAGCCTCGCGCCGCTTGACGGCGTTCTCCTCCACGCTGCTCACATAGAGCCGGTTCTGCCGGTCCATCCAGTAG
>JBBSIT010000210.1:0-6974 GCA_038231995.1 Acetobacterales bacterium
GACCCCGCTCGGCGAGCTCACGCTGCGCGCGGACAACCACCAGGTGCTGCTGCCGATGTTCGTGGCCGTGCTGGAGCCGGGGCAGAAGAACGTGTTCCCGGAGAACAACATGGGGTTCCGCACCGTGGCGCGGATCGAGCCGGAGGCGCAGCGGCTGCCGACCACCTGCCGGTTCCAGGCGCCCTCGTAACGCCGCATGGACCAGCTCGCCCTCATCCTGCTCAACGGCCTCGTGTACGGCCTGCTGCTGTTCATGCTGTCCAGCGGGCTGACCTTGATCGTGGGCATGATGGGGGTGCTGAACCTGGCGCATGCCAGCTTCTACATGCTGGGCGCCTTCCTCTCCTTCAGCATCAGCCAGCGGTTCGGCTTCTGGACGGCGCTGGTGGTCGCCCCGGCGCTCGTCGGGCTGATCGGCATGGCCGTCGAGCGCTACGGGCTGCGCGCGGTCCACAAGCATGGCCACGTGGCCGAGCTGCTGTTCACCTTCGGGCTCGCCTTCATCATCGGCGAGGTCGTGCCGCTGATCTGGGGGCGGACGCCGGTGCCGTACCGGGTGCCGGCCGAGCTTGACTTCCCCTTGTTCTCCATCGCCGGCAACGCCTACCCGGCCTATCGGCTGTTCATGATGGGCATAGCTGTCGCGATGTTCGTGGTGCTGTTCGCCGCCCTCGCCCGCACGCGGCTCGGCCTCGTGATCCGCGCGGCGCTGACGCATCCGGACATGGTGGGCATGCTGGGGCATGACGTGCCGCGGGTGTTCACCCTCGTGTTCGGCGCCGGCAGCGCGCTCGCCGGGCTCGCCGGGGTGATCGCCGGCAACGCCTTCGTCACCGAGCCCGGCATGGCCCGCGCGCTCGGCGCCATCGTGTTCGCCGTCGTCATCATGGGCGGGCTCGGGTCGATCTCGGGGGCGCTCGCAGCGTCCCTGCTGATCGGGTTCGTGCAGACCGCGACCATCAGCCTCGACATGCCGCTGGGCACGGCGCTCGCGCGGGTCGGCATCGAGATCGATACGGCGCGGCTGGCGGACCTATGGTCGCTCACCGTCGCGCGGGTAGCGCCGGTCGTGCCCTACCTGCTGCTCGTGCTCGTGCTCGCGCTCCGTCCGCGCGGGCTGATGGGCACCAGGTCGGCCTGATGCTCGCCCCCGCGCGTCCCGCAATCGTCCGGCTGCAGCCCGGCGCCACCTTGCGCGCGGCGCTGCCCTGGGCGCTCGCGGCGGCGGTGGCGATCGTGGTGCCGCACCTGATCGCCGGCGGGTTCGGGCTCAGCTTGCTGTGCCGCATGGGCATCGCGATCGTGTTCGCCCTCTCGTTCAACATGCTGCTGGGCCAGGGCGGCATGCTCGATTTCGGCCACGCGGTGTTCCTGGGCCTGGGCGGGTTCCTCTCCATGCACGCTCTGCGACTGGCCGATGGCGGGCTGTGGCTGCCGACGCCGCTGCTGCCGCTCGCGGGTGCGCTCGGGGGGCTGCTGGCCGCGGTGCTGGCCGGCTGGGTCGCGACGCGCCGGGCCGGGACGGCGTTCGCCATGATAACGCTGGGCGTCGCCGAACTGGTTGTCGCCATCGTGCTGCTGTTCCCCAGCGTGTTCGGCGGCGAGGAGGGGCTGACAGGCGACCGCAGCGCCGGGCCGCGGCTGTTCGGCCTCGATTACGGGCCGCAGATCCAGGCGTACTACGTGATCGCCGCCTGGGCCTGGTTCGCAGCGCTGCTGATGTGGCTCTACACCCGCACGCCGCTGGGCCGGCTCGTCAACGCGGTGCGCGACAACCCCGAGCGCGTCGGCTTCGTCGGCTACGACCCGGCGCGCATCCGCATGCTCGTCTTCATGCTCTCCGGCCTGTTCGCGGGCATCGCCGGCGGGCTGGCCGTGATCAACGACGAGATCATCACCTCGCAAGCCATCGGGCCGGGGGCGTCGGAGTCCGTGCTGCTGATGACGTTCATCGGCGGGATCGGCACGTTCTGGGGGCCGGTGCTGGGTGCAGTGCTCGTCACGTTCCTGCAGGTGGCGCTCAGCACCATCACCGACGCGTGGCTGCTGTACAGCGGCCTGCTGTTCGTCGCCATGGTGGTGTGGGCGCCGGGCGGGCTGTCCGGGATTATTCTCGCGCACGCGCCGATCATCCGTGCCGGGCTGGGCGGCCGGCTGGTGCGGCCGTATGCCGCGGTCCTGCCGGGGGCGGCGCTCGCCTTGCTGGGCGTGGTGGCGCTGTCCGAGCTTGCGTTCCGGGTGCAGGCGGTGCGCAACGGCGGGTCGCCGCGGCCGGTGTTCGGCGTGGCGGTCGATCCAGAGACGGCGCTGCCGTGGATCGTGCCATCGGCGCTGTTCCTGGCGGGCGCCTGGCTGCTGCACCGGCTGTATCCGGCGGCGCGAGAGGCCTGGCAGGAGGCTTCGGTCGCAGCACAGGCGATGCCGAACGCGGTGCCTGCCCAGGCCGCGCCATGACGCCGGCGTTGCGCATCGAGGACCTGCACCGCAGCTTCGGCCCGACGCACATCATCCGCGGCATCGACATGGAGGTGGCGGCCGGCGAGCGCCACGCGATGATCGGCCCGAACGGGGCGGGCAAGAGCACGCTGTTCCATCTCATCACCGGGCGGCTCGCGCCGGACAAGGGCCGGGTCGTGCTGCACGGGCAGGACATCACCGGGCTGCCGCCGTACGAGGTGTTCCGCCTCGGCCTCGCGCGGAGCTTCCAAGTCACGAGCCTTTTCCCCCACCTGTCCGTGTTCGAGAACCTGCGGGCGGCGGCGATGCGCACGGCCGGGTGCGGGCACGCGTTCTGGCGCATGCTGGACGGCTACGGCGCGCTGCGCGACCGCGCGGAGGACGTGATGCTGCAGCTCGGGCTGGAGCGCCGGCGGGACGTGGAGGCCGGGTCGCTGGCCTATGCCGAGCAGCGCGCGCTCGAGATCGGCGTCGCCATCGCCGGCGGCGCGCGCACCCTCCTGCTCGACGAGCCGACGGCGGGGATGAGCCGGGCGGAGACCGAGCGGGCCGTCACGCTGATCCGCCGGGTCTCGGAGGGGCGCACGCTGGTCATCATCGAGCACGACCTCGGCGTGGTGTTCGACCTTGCCGACCGCATCACGGTGCTGGCGGAGGGGCGCGTCATCGCGTCCGGTCCGCCCGACCAGGTGCGCGGCGACCCGGCGGTGCGCACGGCGTATCTCGGCGCCGCCGCCGAAGTGCTCCACTAGACCATGTTCAGCATCACTGAACATGGTCTAGCCTCGGTTTCACGCGCTTACTCAAGCGGCTGCCCGCGCAGAGCGCGGACAGTCCGCCTGAAAGCGCTTTGATGCTGTCCGTGCGCGGGTTGGAGGCCTGGTACGGCAAGAGCCAGGTGCTGCGCGGCGTCGATCTGGAGGTGGGCCGCGGCGAGATCGTGGCATTGCTAGGCCGCAACGGCGCCGGGCGGTCCACCACGCTCAAGGCGATCATGGGCGGGGTGGTGCGCACCGGGCAGGTGCGGTTCGGCGAGCGCGAGATCGGCGCGCTGCTGCCGCACCAAGTGGCGCGGCTCGGCCTCGGCTACGTGCCGGAGGACCGGTCGATCTTCCCGGATCTGACCACGGCCCAAAATCTTATCCTCGGCGAGAAGCCCGGGCCGGGCGGACGGTTCGCCCTCGCGGACGCCTACGCGCTATTCCCCCGCCTGCAGGAGCGCGCCGGCGCGCCGGCGGGCGCGTTGTCCGGCGGCGAGCAGCAGATGCTGGCGATCTGCCGCACGCTCATGGGCAGCCCGGCGCTGCTGATGGTGGACGAGCCGACCGAGGGCCTGGCGCCGATGATGGTGCAGAAAGTTCGGGAGCTGCTGGAAGCGGTGGCGGCGCGGGGCGTGACGATCCTGCTGGTGGAGCAGAAGCTCGACATCGCGCTGGCGATCAGCAAGCGTCTCTACGTGATGGGCCACGGCGAGATCGTGTTCGAGGGGACGCCGGCGGACCTGGCTGACAATGCCGGGGTGCGGCGCGAATGGTTGGAGGTCTAGGGATGGGCAAGGTCAACGATGTGGTCGATCTGCGGCGCGAGGGCGACGTGGCGGTGATCGCCATGAACAACCCACCGGTCAACGCGCTCGGGTTCCTGCTCCGCGACGGGATCATGCGGGCGCTGGCCGAGGTGCGGGACGACAAGGCGGTGCGCGCCGTCGTGCTGGCCGGCACGGCGCGGGCGTTCTCCGGCGGCGCCGACATCACCGAGTTCGGCAAGCCGCCGACCGAGCCGAACCTGCGCGTGGTGATCGCCGCGGTGGAGGACATGCCGAAGCCGGTGGTGGCGGCGATCCAGGGCGTGGCGCTCGGCGGCGGGCTGGAGCTGGCGCTCGGGTGTCACGCGCGGGTGGCCTGGGCGGGGGCGAAGCTCGGGCTGCCGGAGGTGAAGCTCGGCCTGCTGCCCGGCGCCGGCGGCACCCAGCGGCTGCCGCGCCTGGTGGGCGTGGAGAAGGCGCTGGCGATGATCGTGTCGGGCAACCCGATCGGCGCGGAGGAGGCGGCGAGGACCGGGCTGGTGGATGCCGTGCTGGACGGGGCGTATCCCGACGCGGCGGTGGCCTGGGCGCGGGGCGTCACGGAACTGCGGCGGGTGCGGGACCGGGGATTGCGGGATGCCCAGGCGGTGGACCGGGCGGCGGCGCTGCTGAAGGGGTCGAGGGCGGCGGCGCCGCGCGCCTGCGTGGAGAGCGTGCGCAACGCGGTGACGATGCCGTTCGACCAGGGGCTGGCCGCAGAGCGGCGGCTGTTCGAGGAGCTGGTGCAGGGCGACGAGAGCCGGGCGCAGCGCCACGCCTTCTTCGCCGAGCGCGAGGCGCAGAAGGCGCGGCTGCCGGCGGGGACGAGCGCGCGCAAGGTGGAGCGCGCCGCGGTGATCGGCGCGGGCACGATGGGCGGCGGCATCGCCATGTGCTTCGCCAATGCCGGCATCCCCGTGACCCTGATCGAGATGGAGCAGGCGCCGCTCGACCGCGGCATGGCGCGCATCGCCGAGCTGTATGCGACCTCGGTGAAGCGGGGCAGCACGGCGGCCGACGAGGCTTCGCTACGGCAAGGGCGGATCACGCCGCGCGTCGGGCTGGAGGGCGTCGAGGGCGCGGATATCGTCGTGGAAGCGGTGTTCGAGGAGATGGGCGTCAAGCGCGACGTGTTCGCGAGGTTGGACCGGCTGGCGAAACCCGGCTGCGTGCTCGCCACCAACACCAGCTATCTCGACATCGACGAGATCGCGCGGGCGACCTCGCGGCCGGCCGACGTGATCGGCATGCACTTCTTCAGCCCTGCGAACGTGATGCGGCTATTGGAGATCGTGCGCGGGGCGAAGACGGCGCCGGACGTGATCGCGACGGCGGCCGACGTGGGCAAGCGGCTCGGCAAGGTCAGCGTCGTCGTCGGCAACTGCTTCGGCTTCGTCGGCAACCGGATGCTGGCGCGGCGGACCGAGGCGGCGGAGCGGCTGTTGCTGGACGGCGCGTCGCCGCAGGACGTGGACGCGGCGCTGACCGGGTTCGGCTTCCGCATGGGGCCGTTCGGTATGGCTGATCTCGCCGGGCTCGATATCGGCATGCGCATCCGCAAGGCCTTCGGCAAGGTGGCGCCGGTGGCGGACGCGCTGTGCGAGGCCGGGCGCTATGGGCAGAAGACCGGGCGGGGCTATTATCTCTATCAGGGGCGCGAGGCGACGCCCGATCCGGAGGTGGACCGGATCATCGCGGGCGAGAGCGAGAAGCTGGGCATCACGCGGCGCCCGATCGGCGAAGCGGAGATCGTCGAGCGGCTGGTGTATCCCATGATCAACGAGGGCGCGCGCATCCTCGACGAGGGGATCGCGGAGCGGCCCGGCGACATCGACGCCATCTGGCTGCACGGCTACAACTGGCCGGCCTGGCGCGGCGGGCCGATGTTCTACGCCGACCTCGTAGGCCTCGCGCGCATCCGCGACCGGCTGCAGGACTTCGCCGACGCCACGGGGGACGAGACGCTGCGGCCGGCGCCGCTGCTGGTGCGGCTGGCGGCCGAGGGCGGGGGGTTCTCCGCGCCCGCGAAGGCCGCGGCCGAGTGACTTCCAGGGCATCAGCTATCCCATATGAAGTCGCATTGGCCCGGGCCGCCGTCTCGCTGGAACCGCGTGGCGACGTGTACCCGTCACCCTTGGTCGGAAGGACCAGCTCGGCCCTTCCAACGTGGCAGCGACTCGCATTTGGCACGCACACTCACGATGAAGGATGGAAGGATGGAAGGATGGAAGGATGGAAGGATGGAAGGATGGAAGGATGGAAGGATGGAAGGATGGAAGGATGGAAGGATGGAAGGATGGAAGGATGGAAGGATGCGCGCCTAATACCAGCGGTTGTAATAACCGTAATGAGGGCCGCCCCACAGGATCACGATCCAGAAGATAATGAACAGAACGACGATCCAGCCGATCGCGGTCGATCTCCCGTAATACGAGCCACGGTATCCGTAATACCCGCCGCCGCTGAACAGCAGGAAGAGAATCAGGATCCAGAAGATGAACCACATGCGCTCGCTCTTTCTTAACTCTCCTGCATGAACGCCGGCGGCTCGGTCGGGTTTGGTCCGCCGCTTGAAAATGGGATCAAGCCGCCGCACCCTGTGTGGACGTTGAAGGCCTCCGGGACCGAGCGACCGGCAGCGCGCAGCCCGTGTTTGCCGAGGAGCACGGTGCTGTGCGGCCCGAGGGAGGATGCGGTGGAGTGATGAGCGAGCGTCCCTTCGCCTGGGAGGCCAGCTACCCGCCCGGCATGCGCTGGGACGCGCCGTTGCGGACCTCGACCTTGCCGGCGCTGCTCGACCGGGCGGTGGCGGACTACGGCGGCCGGCCGGCGATCGAGTTCCGCGGCCGGCGGATGACTTACGCGGAGCTGGGCGCGCGGGTGAACCGGATGGCGGCCGGGCTGCGTGCCCTGGGGGTGCAGCCCGGCGACTCGGTCGCGCTGCTGCTGCCCA
>JBBSIT010000211.1:0-6973 GCA_038231995.1 Acetobacterales bacterium
CAAAGGTCGGAGTTGGCGTCCCACTCTACAGGTCTGAGTTTGCATTCTATTTTTGGTTCGGAAAGCGGTACAGATCGGCTGCCGTTCCGTCTTTGCCCGGGGATTTGCCCCGAGTGCGTTCTGCCAGCGTACGGCGTTGATCACGTTGCAACCCTATTGAGCACGGCATCCACTCGGTCTGGAGTCGATAAGCGATCCCCGCCCTGCCCTCCGATCGAAAGCTTCGAATACTACGCCGAACACCGACAGACTGCATTGGATGCCGCTACCGGCCGGAGAACCGAATGACTCTGACCGCTCCTCAAGCTGGCTTGACACGCTGAGTTGCGCTGCGCCTATTCTAGCGACCGCAGCGGTGCGGGAAGAGAAGAGATGCCGGCGAGGACGTCAGAACCCACGGCGCTTCCCGCACACGTCCTATCGACCGAGATAGCCGCTCAACGGCTCTCTCCCGTCGATGTTGTCGACGCATTTCTTAATCGCATCCGCTCCTTCGACCCGAAGCTGCACGCATTCGTCAACGTATACGCCGACGACGCGCGGTTGGCTGCCGAGGCGGCCGAGAAGGCCATACGGTCCGGTCACGCAGTCGGTCCGCTGCACGGGATCCCGATCGCGCTTAAGGATCTCGTCGAAATGGAGGGGCGAGTCACGACGGGCGGCTCGATGGTGTGGCGCGATCGCCGGTCCGAGCGTACGGCGACATTGGCCAATCGGCTTATCGCGTCCGGCATGGTCGTGATCGGCAAGACACATAGCGTCGAGTTCGCGCTGGGCCTGTGGGGCACGAACCAGCATATGGGAACCCCGTGGAACCCGTGGGATGCCGAGACGCCGCGCACCCCGGGCGGTTCGAGCAGCGGGTCCGGCGTGGCTGTCGCGGGCCGGCTGGTCCCCTGGGCGATCGGGACCGACACGGGCGGCTCCGTGCGCCTGCCAGCGTCGTTCTGCGGGACCACGGGCCTCAAGACAACCATCGGCCGCATCAGCACCTATGGTGTCCTGCCGATCAGTCCAACCCTGGACACGCCGGGGCCGATCACGCGCTCGGTCGAGGACGCCGCGATCCTCTACCAGCTCCTCCAAGGGCCCGATCCGCTCGACCGTCGGACACTTGGCCATGACACCGGCGACGTGATGCCCGGCCTGAAGCGCGGGATCAGGGGACTGCGTCTCGCGCGGATGCCCGAGGCGGAGCGTGAGGGCGTCTCTGCCGAGGTCCTGACGTCCTATGACCGCTCGCTAGCGATTCTCGCCGGCCTAGGGGCGCTGGTCGAGGAGGTGCGGCTGCCCTGCCGATTGGACGATTATGCCGAGCTGACGAGCCGCATCCTGCTGGCCGAGGGCTACTCGATCTACGGGCAGATCGCCGACGATGAGGCGCTGCCGGTCGACGATGTCGTCAGGCTCCGGCTCCGCTCCGGCGCAGGCATCTCGGCCCGGGACTACCTGTCGGCGCTCCGTCTGCAGGACGAGCGGAAGCAGGAGTTCGCAAGGACGCTTGCCGGTTACGACGCGCTTCTGACGCCGACGACGTGGACCGCCGCCGTCCCGCTGGACTCGATTGACCGGGTGCCGGTGCCGGCACGCTTCACACGCTTCGTCAACCTGCTCGAGCTTTGCGGCCTCGCCGTGCCCAACGGGTTCACGGCTGAGGGGCTTCCGACCTCGCTGCAGATCATCTGCCAGGGTTATGATGAGGCGAAGGCGCTGCGCATCGGCTGGGCATACCAGGCTGCCACGGACTGGCATGAACGGCCGCCGCCGATCCAGTAGCGTTGTCGGCATGGGAGCGGTCGCCCGGCTCTTTCGCACCAGGCGTCTCTCTCGGGTTAGTAGCAGCGCCTGCGGCCGCCATGGTTTCGTACGGAGTCCAACGGCAATTCAGGGAGAAAGCGCCCATGTACGTTCTCAAGCCGCTTCCACCGCAGATCGACGAGATGCTGCTCGACTTGCTGCGCAAGGCTGAGCCCGCCACGATCGGGCATTTCTTGCATACCGGGTTCATGGAACCTGCGATTAGAGGATTATTTCCTAACGTACGGATCGCGGGAACGGCAGTCACCGTCCGGGCTCCGAGTGCCGACGGCGTCATGGTGCATTACGCCGTCGGGCAAGCCCGGCGAGGCGACGTTTTGGTCATCGACCGCTGTGGCGATCTCAAGCACGCCTGCATTGGGGGCGCGGTGGCCTACGCCGCCAAGAAGGCCGGCATCGCCGGCATCGTCGTGGATGGCATGGTCACGGATATCGGCGAGCTGCGGGACTACGGTGTTCCCGTCTGGGCGCGCGGCCTGTCTCCTATCACCGTGAAGCTCCTCGGCCTCGGCGGCGACTTCTGCAAGCCAGTCTCATGCGGCGGGGTTGCGGTGAACCCGGGAGACGCGATCTTCGCCGACGAGAACGGCGTCCTGGTGCTGAACCCCAGCCAGATCGAGGCCGCGGCGAAGCGGGCCATCGGGATGCAGACCGAGGAGAGAACGACGCTCGCGCGGCTCGATGCCGGTGAGAAATATCCGGACATCCTCGGCTCCACGGCGATCATCCGGAAGCATCTGGCGCCGGAGTAGAGCATCATCCGGCCAACCGGGATCACCCGTCGGATAAAGATGCTCGCAAAAACAAAGGCAAAAGCGTGATTTGTACGCCTATAGCACGGATCACGCTCGAGGAGCGCTGGACGAAGCCGCCCCTGGGCGTTGGGCGGCGCATCTTCGCGCCGTCCTCCGGGCCGGCCCTGGCTGGCCAGTCCAGCATGGACAATGTCCTCAGAAGCCACGCTACGCTGCCATCCAGCCCCCATCAACGAGCAGATTATGGCCGTTGACGAAGCTCGCTTCCTCGCTGGCGAGGAACAGGGCGGCGCGCGCAACGTCGAGCGAGGTGCCCAGGCTCGGCATCGGGGTGCGCGCTTCTGAGTAGGCGAGCCAGCGCGGCTCGACGGCCCGGCCGCCCTTGCCGGTCAGGATCTTCCCTGGCGCCACGGCGTTGCAGATGATGTGCTGCTTCGCGTAGTCGGCAGCGATCTGACGGGTCATGTAGACGATGCCGGCCTTGCTGACGCCGTAGGCGAAGTCCTCCGGTGCTGCGATCATCCCGTGCTGGGAGGAGATATTGACGATGCGGCCCCGCGCCTCGCCGCAGATGGGCTGGGTGAGCATTTGGCGCAGGGCGGCGCGGGCGCAGAGATAGGCACCCTTTAGGTTGACCGCCATCACCTGGTCCCACAGCGCCTCGTCGGTCTCGGCCAGCGGCTTGCCCGCCCGCACCGCGGCGTTGTTGACGAGGATGTCGACCCGGCCATGCTGCGCCAGGGCGCTCGCGAACAATCCTTCGACGTCCCCCGCCAGCGACACGTCGCATCGGACGAACAGGGCCTCGCTGCCGTCTGCCTGTATGATGTCGCGAACGGGCGGGCCGCCCTCTACCACCGCCTCGGTGACGTCGGCGATCACCACGTGCGCGCCCTCCTGCGCGAAGAGGCGGGCGATGGCGCGGCCGATGCCGGAGGAGCCGCCGGTCACGATGGCAACCTTGTCCGTCAGGCGCTTCATCGCGTGCCCTCCCTCGTGCGATCGTCCGGCGGCCGGCCGGTCAGGGCCTGCTCCTCGAGCCCTTCTCGCCAGACCAGATAACACTGCGCCCGATCGGCCGGGCTGGCCGGACGGGGCCGCCAGCCGAGCCCCCGCTCAAGCCGGTCGGTGTCCATCGCCGCCCGGTCCCGCTCCAACTCGTAAGGGATGGTCGCATCTCCTTAACCGACGCACGAGCAGAAGCTTGGGGGAAGCGTCGACAGCGCCTCGCATAATGCCGCTGCCATTGCTGCGTCGCCACCCCGGAACCCGACCAGAGCCGATCTCGGCCGTCACGTCAGCGCTCGCGTTCAGCACCGGAGTTCGCAACACAACCGCCAAGGCGACGACGCCATCTTGCGGCACCGCTCGCCCGGGGGGAAGGTGGGCGAGACCGCGCGCGCCACTCGCTTACCCGCGAGGCCTCCCGCCGACGAGGAGCATCGATCCATGGCCGAGACTCGCGACCCGATCGCCTTCGAGTTGTTCAAGAACGCCGTCTTCTCAATCGCGGACGAGATGGCGTTGACAGTGTTCCGCACGACCTACTCCGGCGTGCTCAAGGACAACATGGACTACTCGACGGCATTCGCCGACGCGGACGGCAAGCTGGTGGCGCAGGGGCTGACGTTGCCGGGCCACCTCGGCTCGGTCCCGACCGCGCTTGCGGCGATCATGCACCGCTTCGAGGGCGACGTGCACGAGGGCGACGTGTTCATCATGAACGACCCCTTCGAGGGCGGTATGCACCTCCCGGACATCTTCGTCTTCAAGCCGCTCTACCATGCGGGCGAGCGCCTGGCCTTCGCCGCCACGGTGTGCCACCACACCGACGTCGGCGGCCGCGTCGCCGGCTCGAACGCCTCGGACTCGACGGAGATCTACGCCGAGGGCCTGCGCATCCCGCCCCTCAAGTTCTACGACGCGGGCAAGCGCAACGAGACCATCATGGCGTTCATCGAGAAGAATGTCCGCTTGCCGGTGCGGCTGTTCGGCGACCTGCGGGCACAGCTCGCCGCCTGCCACATTGCCGAGCGGCAGTTCGCCGAGCTCGTCGCCCGCTACGGGGCGGAAACCGTGAAGGCCTACATGGGTGAGACGATCGATTACGCCGAGCGCCTCACCCGCGCCGCCCTGTCGGATCTGCCCGACGGCGAATGGTCCTTCGAGGACTGGATAGACGACGATGGCGTCGATTACGGCAAGCCGATCCGTCTCTTCGTGACCCTGAAGAAGACGGGCGGCCACATGGTCGTGGACTGGACCGGCACCGACCCGCAGGTGAAGGGCGCGATCAACAGCACCCTCTCCTTCACCAAGGCAGCTTCCTATACCGGCGTGCGCTCCGTGCTGCCGCCCGGCGTCCCGAACAACGAAGGCGTGTTCCGCGCCATCGAGGTGATCTGCCCGCCCGGCACGGTGGGCAACTGCGTGCTCCCGGCCGCCTGCGCCGCCCGCGGCCTGACTGGCTTCCGCATGACCGACTGCATGTTCGGCGCGCTCGCCATGATGCTGCCGGACAAGGTCTTCGCGGCTGGCGACGGCGGCAACACCGGCATCTCGATCGGTGGCTACCACGCCGACCGCTCGCCCTTCATCTACGTAGACTTCACCTGCGGCGCCTGGGGCGCCCGCCCTTGGGCCGACGGGCTGGACGGCAACAGCCACATGATGGCGAACATGGCCTCCCATTCGATCGAGGTCACCGAGGCCGAGCAGCCGATCCAACTCCTGGCCTATGAGTTCGTCGCGGATGGGGCAGGCGCCGGCAAGTTCCGCGGCGGCGTCCCTTTCCGGCGCGACTACCGCTTCCTGGAGGAGGAGGGCGTGCTCCAGGTCCGCTCCGATCGGCGCACGCATCGCCCCTTCGGCCTCTATGGCGGCAGCCCCGGCCAACCTTCGCAGAACCACCTGGACCCGGACGGCGAGGACCGGCTGCTGCCGTCCAAGTTCACCATGACCATCAGGCGCGGCGAGGTGTTCCGCCACGTGCTGGCCGGCGGCGGCGGCTGGGGCGACCCGCTGGAGCGCGATCCGGCGAAGGTGCTCAAGGACGTGCGGGGCGACCTGTTGTCGCCCGGGAAGGCCGGAGCCGATTACGGCGTCGTCGTCGACACCGCTGCCTGGACCGTGGACGCGCCGGCGACCGAGCGCCTGCGCTCCGAGATCCGCCGTCGCCGCGGATGGGCCGACACGCCCAAGGTGCAGCGGACCGATCCGCTGCCCACCACACAGGCCGCGGAGTAGGAGCGTGGCCGTGACCTACCGCGTCGGCGTTGATATCGGCGGCACCTTCACCGACATCGTCCTCCTGGGCTCGGACGGGTCGACCCACACCAAGAAGATCTCCTCCAGCGTCGACGACTACGCCCGTGCGATCGTCGAGGGACTAGTCGAGCTGTTCGGCGAGACCGGCGTGACCGGGGCCGAGGTCGAGGACATCCTTCACGGCACGACGGTCGCATCGAACGCGATCCTGGAGCACAAGGGCGCACGCACGGGCCTCATCACGACCAAGGGTTTTCGCGACGTGCTCGAGATACGCACGCTGCGGATGCCCCGTCTCTACGATATGGCCTGGGAGAAGCCGGAACCGCTCGTCGAGCGCCGCCTCCGGCGCGTGGTGGACGAGCGGATCGACGCCCGGGGCATCATCGAGCGGCCGCTGGATCTCGCCGACGCGGAGCGCGCGGTGGACGCGCTCCTCGCCGAGGAGGTCGAGGCGATCGCAGTCTGCCTCATCAACTCCTTCGCCAACCCGGCGCACGAGCACCTGATCGCCGAGTTCGTCCGCCGCAAGGCACCCGACCTGCCGCTGTCCGTCTCCTTCGAGGTCCTGCCGGAGATCAAGGAGTACGAGCGTACCTCGACGACGGTCATCAACGCGTACGTCATGCCGATCGTCGCTCGTTACCTGCGGGCCTTGCGCGCCGGGCTCGACCGCGGCGGCGTGCCGGCCCGGCTGCTCCTCATGCAGTCGAACGGCGGCCTCATGACCTCCGACGCCGCGATCGCGAAGCCCATGAACATCATCGAGTCCGGTCCTGCGGGCGGTGTTATCGGCGCGCAGGCGCTCGCGCGTTCGAGGGGACTGCCCAGCATCATCACCTTCGATATGGGCGGCACCACGGCGAAGGCCGCGACCGTCGAGGACGGCCAGGTGATGCGCGCGAGCGAGTATTCGGTGGGAGGCGGCGCCATCGTCGGCTCGCGCCTGCTGACTGGGGCGGGATACCTCCTCAAGGTGCCGGCGATCGATCTGGCCGAAGTCGGGGCGGGCGGCGGTTCCCTCGTCCGGATAGACAGCGGCGGTTCGCTGCAGATCGGCCCACAGAGCGCCGGGGCGTTTCCCGGGCCTGTCTGCTACGATATGGGCGGGATGCTGCCGACCGTGACCGACG
>JBBSIT010000212.1:0-6972 GCA_038231995.1 Acetobacterales bacterium
AGAACGAGCGGGAATGGGCGGCCTTCTGCGCCCGGTTCCTGGGCGAGCCGGAGCTTCCCGCGCGGCCGGGCTACGAGAGCAACGTGGCGCGCGTGGCGAACCGCGCCGAGGTGGACGCCCATGTCGGTGCGGCCTTCGCGCGGATGGGGCGGGCCGAGGCGGCGGACCGGCTGCTCGCGGCGGGCACGGCGTTCGGTTTCGTGAACGATCTCGCCGGGCTGGCACGGCACCCAGCGCTGCGCCGGGTCACGGTGGAGACGGAGGCCGGGCCGGCCAGCATCGTCGCGCCGCCGGTGCGCTACGCCGGCGAGGAACGGGCGCTGGGGCCGGTGCCGGCCATCGGGGCGAATACCGAGGCGCTGCGGGCGGAGTTCGCGGCGGGCGGGTGACGGACGCCGCCTGCCTACAGCGGGGTCGCGTTGGCGCCGTGCCGCCCGCGGTCGGCTTTGTCGTAGAAGTCCTGCAGCAGCCCGGGGACGGTCGGGTTGCTGGCCATCAGCGTGTAAGCCGCGATGCACTCCCGGTAGAGCTGGTCGTCGAGGGTCCGGCCCACCATGTCGAGGATCACCTGCTTGGCCGAGCGCACCGCGGCCTGGTCGTTGCGCAGGATGGACCGGGCGGTGCTCTCGGCGGCGGCCATGAGTTCCCCGTGCGGTACCACCTTGGACACCAGGTTGATCTGCTGCGCCCGGTGGGCGTCGATCGGCTCCGCCGTCAGCGCCAGCTCCATCGCGATGCCGACGCCGCAGAAGTTCACCAGCCGTGCCAGGCCGCCATCGCCGTGATGAAAGCCGCGCCGCGCCTCGAAGGAGCCGAACCTCGCCTGCTCCGACGCGATGCGGATGTCGGCCGCCATCGCCAGCTCGAACCCGCCCGCGAGCGCCCAGCCATTCACCGCCGCGATCACGGGCTTGGCGAGCCGGTGCTGCCCGCGCGTCAGGCCGCCCAGGCCCAGCTTGGCCCAGTCGGCGAGCATCTGCGGCGTCGCCCCGACATAGGCCGTCACGTGGTGCTTCAGGTCCATCCCGCCGCAGAAGGCGTCGCCCGTGCCGGTGAGGATGGCGACATCGACCGCGTCGTCGCGCTCGATGCTGTCCCATGCCCGGCACAGCGCCTCGTGCATCTCCCGGTCGATCGCGTTCTTCGCCTCCGGGCGGTTCAGCCGCACATAGGCGATGCGGTCCCTCGTCTCGAACTCCACCACGGACATCAGGTTCCTCCCAGCGGTCAGTGATCGGCAGGCTAGGGCAGCATCAAGCGGACCGGAATGCCCGCCGTTGCTTCGCCGCGCGGCCTTGCATAACGTTGCCACTGCAATAGCAGGGGATAGAGCGATGCCAATCTACCGACGCGCGCTTCTCGGGTCATTGGCGATGGCGCCGCTGCTGCGGGCGTCGGACGCGTCGGCCCAGGGAGCGCCGCGCCTGACGGGGGCGGCATGCACCATGCCGCGTCCTCCGGCGGCTACCCGGGTGTCGCTGCTCGCCTATCGCGTCGCCTCCCTCGAGTACTTCGCCGCCGCCATGCGCGCCTGCGCCGGCGGCACGCTGGACGTGGCGGCGCGGCTGGTCAGCTTCGGCGCGCTGCTGGAGCAGTCGAGTATCACCCTGGCCGGGGGCGGCGAGAGCCCGTTCGACATCCTGCACAGCTACAACACGCTGATGTGGGAGCAGGCCAACCGCGGTTGGCTGCGCCCATTGGACGACCTGGCCGCGCAATACCGCGACGAGTACGGCCTGGCAGACTTCCCCGCCCCGATCCTGGAAGCCTGCGGCTTCGACGGGATGCTGTACGGCCTGCCGTTCCAGCAGAGCGTCATGATTGGGTTCGCAAACACCGAGGCCATGGACCGCGCCGGCGCCGCGCTGCCCAAGACCATCGAGGAGATGCTCGCCGCCTGCGAGCGGCTGAAGGGGCAATTCGGCCTGCGCGCGCCGATCGCGCTGGCATGCGGCGGCACCAACGGCATCGCGACGGAGTTCCACAACGCGTTGATGGCCGCGGGCGGCACGTGGTTGGACGGCGACGGCAAGCCCGCGTTCAACTCGGACGCCGGCCGCGCCGGGCTGGACAGCCTGCGCCGGCTGATCGCCTACTGCCCGGGCAACGCCCTGCAGATGAGCAACGACGACGTGCAGGTGGCGATGCAGCAGGGTCAGGTCGCCATGACCAATCTGTGGATTACCCGCGCGGCGCAGATGGACGACCGGGCCATGAGCCGCGTGCCCGGCAAGGTGGCGTTCTTTTCCGCCCCGGCCGGCGCCGGCGGGCGGCCCTACAGCACCTTCACCGTGGACATGTTCGTCGTGCCCAAGGGCGCCAAGGACCCGGAGCTGAGCTTCCGCATCATCGCCGACGCGCTGCGCGCCGACCGCATGCGGGGCGCGGCCGCGCTGGTCATGGCCCCTCGGGAGTCCATCGCGGGCGACGCCGAGCTGAACAAGGACCTGCGCTGGATACCGGCCGGAACGGCGACCCTGGCGGCCGGGGCGCAGCCGGCGCCGCGCGTGCCGTTCTTCGCCTCGCTGCGGGAGGTCGTCGGGCGGGCGCTGCAGGATGGCTTGCAGGCCAAGCAGGACAGCGCCGCCATCCTGGTCCAGGCGGAGGAGAACGCAGTGCGCACCCTGCGGGAACAGGGGTTCATGAAAGGGTGAGCCGGATCCGTCCGCCAGTCTCATGAAGGGGCGGGAGTTCCTGCTGCTGGCCGGGCCGTCCGCGGCGGCGATGGTGCTGCTGATGCTGGCGCCGATGCTCATGCTGCTCGGAATCAGCTTCTACAGCTTCCACCTCGGCGGCGTGGCGAGCTGGGTCGGGCTGGAAAACTACGCGGATACGCTCGGCAGCGCGCGGTTCTGGTCGGCCGTCGGCTGGACGCTGATCTATGTGGCGATCACCGTGCCGCTCGAGCTGGCGCTAGGCCTAGGCGTAGCGCTGCTGCTGGACGAGTTGCGCGGCGGACGGGGCCTGGCCGTTGCCTCCGTCCTGCTGCCGTTCATCGTGACGCCCGTGGTTGGCACGGTGGTCTATTCCTGGTTGTTCAAGGATCCTTGGGGCTTCTACGTCCAGGGCCTCGCGCTGCTCGGTATCGAATTCGACTACGCTTCGTCGGCCTGGGGCTCGCGCGCGCTGTTGATGCTGTACAGGGTGTGGGCGGCCACGCCGTTCGCCGCACTGGTGTTCTTCGCCGGGCTGCAATCCGCGCCGGTAGACCGGATGGAGGCGGCGGCGATCGACGGCGCCGGGCCTTGGGGCCGCTTCGTGCACGTGACGCTCCCGCATCTGCGCCCGTTGCTGCTGTTCGTGGCGATGATCGCCGTGATGGACAATTGGCGCGAGTTCGACAGCGTGTTCGTCATGACGCATGGCGGACCCGGCAGCGCGACGGCCACCGTCATGTACCTGACCTACTCCGTCGCCTTCGCCGAGCAGGCGCTGGGGCGCGGGGCAGCGCTTGCCTGCCTCACCGTCGTCGGCATCGCGCTGCTGCTCGCACCTTTCGTGCGCAGCCTGTGGCGGGAGAACCGGACATGAGCCGGCGCGCCGTGGTGGCCTGGCTGCTGCTGGCGCCCTGGCTCGCCTTCGCCATCAGCCCGCTGGCGCTGACGTTCCTGACTAGCGTCAAGCAGCCGGTGGACGCCTTCGCGGTGCCGCCTGTGTGGGTGTTCGCCCCGAGCTTCGAGGCCTACGCGACCTTGTGGCTGGACGAGGGCTTCGGCCGGTTCCTGGTCAACAGCGCCGTCGTGGCCGCGGCGACCGTCGTCATCTCACTCACGCTCGGCGCCAGCGCCGGCTACGCGCTCGCCCGTTACAAAGGGGTCGGCGGCTTCACGCTGCTGCTGATAGCGCTGCTGTTCCGTGCCCTGCCCCGTACAGCCTTCGCACTGCCGTTTTACTGGATCGCGCAGCGCACGGGACTCTATGATACCAGGACCGTGCTCGTCCTCGTGCTGGTGGCGATCAACCAGCCCTTTACCGTGTGGATGTTCCGCGGCTTCTTCCTTGAGATCCCCGAGGAGATCGACGAGGCCGCGATGGTGGACGGCTGCACGCGGTGGGGCGCATTTCGCCGGGTCATCCTGCCGCTCGCGCTGCCCGGCGCCATCACGGCGGGGCTGTTCACGCTTCTGCTGGCCTATAACGAGTTCCTGATGCCCGTCGTCCTAACTGCCACACGGGCCACGACGCTGCCGGTGGCGATCAGCGCGTTCGGGACCGAGGACATCCGCTACTGGACGGTGACGGCGGCCGGATCGGTCTCGATCGCGCTGCCGATCATAGCCGTCGTGCTGCTGTGCCAGCGATATTTTGTCCGCGGCCTCACGGCCGGGGCGGTGAAGGGGTGACCGAGCTGCACCTGGCGAACAAGCGCGCTCTGTTGCCTTGGCTGCGGGCGGTTACGAGTGCCCGGCCGGATGACCTGCCCGGCGTGCTTGCAGAGCTGGCGGCACCGGGCCTGGAGTGGCATGGGCCGCACCCGATCGGCACGGCTGCCGGCATTGGCGCCGTAACCGGACAGGCGCTCGGCCCGCTCAAGCACGCGTTCCCCGACCTGGAGCGGCGGGATGACATCGCCATCGCAGGCCCGTTCTCGACGGGCGACTGGGTCGCGACGACCGGCCACTACGCCGGCACATGGGCGCGCGACTGGCTGGGTTTCCCGCCCACGGATCAGTTGACCTGGATCCGCTACGGCGAGTTCTACCGCATGGAGGGCGGCCGCGTCGTCGAGGCCCGCGTGCTGCTGGACATCCCCGACGTGCTGCGCCAGGCCGGACGGTCCCCGTTGCCGCCCAGCCCCGGCGCCGACAGCCAGAACCCCGCGCCCGCGACCCATGACGGCGTAACCCTGCTCGCGGCCGACCCGGCCGTGACCGCCGCGAGCCTCGCGCTGGTCGAGAGCATGATCTTCGGCGGCCTGATGACCTTCGACGGCGCGGACCTGCGCAGCATGGGCATGGACCGGTTCTGGACCGCGGACATGATGTGGTACGGCCCGTGCGGCATCGGCGCGACCCGGGGCATCGCCGGGTTCCAGCGCTACCATCAGCGGCCGTTCCTGCACGCCTTTCCCGACCGGGTTGGCGGCAACCATCGCGCGCGACTGGCCGAGAGCGCCTACGTGGCCTCGACAGGGTGGCCCAGCATCCATGCTACGCACCGGGGCGACTATCTCGGCGTACCGGCAACGCAGCAGCCGATCACCATGCGCGTGATGGATTTCTGGCGGCGGGACGGGGCGTTGCTCGCGGAGAACTGGGTGTTCATCGACCTCCCGCACTTGCTGCTGCAGATTGGGGTCGATGTGCTGGAAGTAGCCCGGGCCTCGGTCCGCTGACCGCGATGCATGTGTTGGCGCTCGACGGCGGCGGGTCCAAGACGGACGCGGCGCTGTTCGCGCCCGATGGCACGGAACTGGTGCGCAACCGGACCGGGCCGTGCAATCTGTATCGCGATGCAGAGGGCGGCGTTGCGGCGTTGCTGGCGGCGTGGCACGGCTGCCGTGAAGCGGCTGGGCCGGCGCTGACGGCCGATGCAGTGGTCATGAGCGCCGGGTTGGCCGGGCTGGGCGCCGCGGGCGCGGCCGACCGGGTGCGCGCGGCACTCGCGGGGTTCGCGGCGGTGCACCTGTCCAGCGACGGCTACGCCGCGCTGGCCGGGGCGTTCGGCGCGCAGCCCGGCGTGCTCGTGGTGGCCGGCACCGGCGTGGCTGGCCTGGCGCGCGGCGCGGACGGGCGGGTGCGCAGCGCGAGCGGCTGGGGCGTCCCGGCCGGGGATCGCGGTGGCGGTGCCTGGCTGGGCTTCGCGCTGGTGCAGCGCTGGCTGGAGCGGCTGGACGGCTATCCCGGCCCGGAGAGCCCGCTCTGGTCGGCCGCCGCCGGCCTGGCCGGGACCGAGCGCCCCGCCATCCTCGCCTGGCTGCGCCGCGCCGACCCGGCAAATTTCGCCGCCCTCGCCCCCGCCATCACCGCGGCCGGGGACGCGCTGGCCAACGAGTTGCTGGACGAGGCGGCCGGGCACCTGATTCGGCTGGTGGATGCCATCCGGCCCGCGGGGGCACCGCTGACGATGACCGGCGGGTTGGCGGCAGCACTGGCGGCGCGGGTCGAGGCGGCGCTCGGCCCGGTGCAGCAGGGCGCCTGCCCCCTGCTCGGCGCCTGGCGCATCGCGCGGGGCGAGGTCCCGGCGGAGCTGGCCTAGCGGCGCCGCCGCGCGTCCACCCAGATTGCGAAGGCGTAGTTCAGAGCGACCTCCTTCAGCGCCTCGAACCGCCCGGCCGCGCCGCCGTGGCCGGCGCCCATGTTGGTCCGCAGCAGCACCGGCGCCCCGCTGGTCGTCGCCCGGCGCAGGCGCGCGACCCATTTCGCCGGCTCCCAATACGTCACTCGCGGGTCGGACAGCCCGGCGATGGCCAGGATGGCGGGATAGGGCCGGGGCGCCACGTTGTCATACGGTGAGTAGGCGGCGATCGTGTCGTAGGCGGCCGGGTCGGTGAGCGGGTTGCCCCATTCCGGCCACTCCGGCGGCGTCAGCGGCAGGCTCGTGTCGGACATGGTGTTCAGCACATCGACGAACGGCACGTTGGCGATGATCCCGGACCACAAATCCGGCCGCATGTTCGCCACCGCGCCCACCAGCAGCCCGCCGGCCGAGCCGCCCGAGGCCACGATGCCGCCGCGGCTCCCGTAGCCCGCATCCGCCAGGTGTTCGGCTGCCGCGATGAAGTCGATGAAGCTGTGGCTCTTGTGGGGGCCACGGCCGTCGAGGAACCAGCCCCATCCCTTCTCCGACCCGCCGCGCACATGCGCCGTCGCCCACACCCAGCCGCGGTCCACCAGGCTGAGGTTGCGGACGGAGATACCCGGCTCCATCGCCATCCCGTAGGCGCCGTAGCTAGGGTCTGTTGAGATTCGTTCATTATCGTGAGTTGATGAGGGTGGCTCCGAGATGGATCATCGCTTCGAAGCTGGTATC
>JBBSIT010000213.1:0-6924 GCA_038231995.1 Acetobacterales bacterium
CAGGAAACGGAGTGCCACATGTCTCATCGGGGAAGGCCTCATCAGAAACCGATCTGCAGAGTTGAGTAGAACCCAGCCTGGTTCTTGCGCCCGGCGATGCTGCCGAGGTCGACGTAGGCGAGCGTCGCCGAGATGTTCTTGGTCGGGAAATAGGCGACGAACAGGTCGTACTAGTCGCTCTCGCGCGCGAAGCGCAGGTTGTCCGGCTTGGTGCGGTACTCGGCGCCCACGACGACGTGGCGGCTCAGCAGCACGGCGGCCGAGCCCTCGAACTCGGGGCGATACCCGTCGTTGCGGTCCCCGCCGAACCCCAGGATGCCGAGCTGGTTGGCCTTGGTCAGCCGCAGCGTCGCGTTGAGCAGCAGGCTCTCGGCCGGGAACAGCTTGGTCGCCGAGGCGTAGAAATCGACGCCCTGGCTCCCCTTCGCCCCGATCGCGCGCAGCACGTCATGGCGGTCGTTCGCCTTGTACTGCACGCCGACCGCGACCTGCGGCAGCAGCGTGTCCTGGTCGTTCACCGCGTCGCCGAACAGCCGGACCTTCGCGCCGAACACGTCCTGGCGGAACGTGAACCCGGCGCCGAGCCCGAGCGCGGCGCCCGTCGCCCGCGTGTCGAACACGTGCCGCGCGTAGGACAGCTCGACCCGGTCGTACATCCCCACCGCGGCGCCGAACGAGCCGAGCGTGTAGTTGCTGACCCGCACCACCGTGCCACTCGCGGTCGCGCCGATGGCGTCGCGCGTGCCGTAGCCGGCGATCACGGCCCATGGCGCGAGGCCGCCGCCCGCCGCTCCCTCGAGCTGGGTGATCCCGGACGTGGCCAACAGCCGCCCGCTGTCGAACGTCACGGGATCGGCCGCGCGCGCGTCCGGGGCCGCCCATCCCAGGGCGCCCAGCGCCGCAGCCGCGATCAGCCGGCATAGTCTCACGTTCACTCGTCACCCCTCCTGCACGGCGCCCCGGCGCTTGTCTCCGGGCCACGCCGCATCATGGGCAGCGAAGCCTGAAGGACAGGTTAACAACGGTGCCGGATCGCGCGGATCGGGCCGCGAACGTCGCCGCGCTTCATGGCCTGTTAACGGGAAGGGTCCAGCCTCTGCGGGATGGCACCGGCAATTCCCTCTCTTGCGGACCAGGATGCGCGCGCGGCGAGGCGGCCGGGCTGGGTGCGGAGGCGCGCGTCGGCGGTCCGCCTCACCGTCCGCGGCAAGATCCTGCTCGCGTTCCTCGCCATGGGCGCGATCACCGGCTGCCTGGGCGGCTATGCCGTGAGCAGCGTCGCACTCTCCGGCAACCTGGTCGTCGAGACGTTCGACCGCGCGCTGATGTCGATCGGCTACGCCCGAGCCGCCTCGGCGGACTTCGCCGCCATGGAGGCCTCGCTCGCCCGTTACGGGTCCGCCATCGACCCGGCCCGCAAGGGCGAGCTGCAACGGAAGCTCGACGACCTCGCGCAGTCCCTGCAGGAGGACCTGGCGATCGCGGCCGAGCGGTCGCTCTCGCAGCACGCCGTGCAGGCGGCGCAGGATGTCGAGCAGGCGGTCAAGGCCTGGCAGCTCGCCCGCACGCACCTGCGCGGCGGGCTGCTGGACGAGGGCGGCTGGCAGGAGCTGGACCGCAACGCCGCCGCCGTGAACGAGCAGTTCGAGCTGCTGATCAACACTACGGCGGGCGACGCCTTCAAGCACCGCCAGCGCGCCCTGGCGACCATCGGGGAGAACGCCCGGCTGAGCGTCGCCTTCACCGTGGCGGCGCTGCTGCTCGGCGCCCCCGTGGCGCTGCTGCTGGCGCGCCGCATCATGGGACCCGTCGCCGCCGCGTCGGCCGCAGCGGACCGCATCGCCGGCGGCCAGCTCGACACCGTCATCCCCGCCGCCGGCGCCGACGAGCTCGGGGCGCTGCTCGCCGCCATGGCGCTGATGCGCGACAACATACGCGCCATGATGGAGGGGGAGGTCGCGCAGCGCCGCTCCGCGCAGATGCGGCTCGTGGACGCCATCGAGGGATCGCGCGAGGGCGTGATCGTCGTGGACCGCTCCGGCCGCATCGCGATCGCGAACACGCAGATGAGCAAGTTCTTCCCCGACCTCGCCGGCCTCACCGCCCCGGGATCGGCGTTCTCGGCCGCCGCCGCGGTCTCGGTCGGTCCGGAAGGCCTGCGCGCAACCGGAGCCGTGGAGGAGGAGCTGCACCTTCCGGCGGGGCAGTGGCTGCGCGTGAGCCGAAGCGACACGCGCGAAGGCGGCTTCGTCCTGATCTGCAGCGACATCACCGCGGTGAAGGAGCATCAGGCCAAGCTGGAGCAGACGAACCTCTGCTTCGACGCAGATCTCAACAACATGTCCCAGGGCCTCTGCCTGTTCGACGGCTCCAACCGGCTGCGGGTCGCCAATGCCCGCTTCTGCCAGATCTACAACCTGCCGCCCGGGCAGGTCCGCCCGGGCCTGCCGTTCCGGGACCTGCTGCAGCTGAGCTTCGCCGCCGGCAACCACGCAGGAAAGAGCCTCGATGAGTTCTACGCGGCAAGGCTGGAGTTCATCGCCCGCGGCGAGGCCGCGACGCTGTTCCAGGAGCTCGCCGACGGGCGCGTCATCGCGATCTCGCACGAGCCGATGGACGGCGGCGGCTGGGTCGTCACCTACGAGGACATCACCCAGCGTCGCCACGCCGAGGCACAGATCAACTTCATGGCCCGGCACGACGCGCTGACAAGGCTTCCCAACCGGGTCGTGTTCCGCGAGCGGCTGGAGCAGGCGGTGGCCCAGCTCGGCCGCGGCGTGAACTTCGCGGCCCTGTGCCTCGACCTCGACCACTTCAAGACCGTGAACGACACCATGGGGCACCCGGCCGGCGACGCGCTGCTGCGCGCCGTCGCCGACCGGCTGAGCGCCTGCGTGCGCGAGACCGACACGGTGGCGCGCCTGGGCGGCGGCGAGTTCGCCATCCTGCAGGTCGGCCTGGACCGGCCGGAGGAGGCCGGCGAGCTCGCCCGCCGCATCGTGGACGTGCTCGCAGCGCCCTACGGGATTGACGGGCAGCAGGTCGCCATCGGCGCCAGCGTCGGCATCGCCGTGGCGCCGGGCGATGCGACGGGCTGCGACGCCCTGCTGCGCAACGCCGACCTGGCGCTGTATCGGGCCAAGCTGGAGGGGCGCGGCACCTACTGCTTCTTCGAGCCCGAGATGGACCGGGAGCGGCAGGCGCGGCAGGCCGTCGAGTTCGACCTGCGCAACGCCTCGTTCGACGGCGAGCTGGTGCTGTTCTACCAGCCCCTGGTCAACCTCGCCGACGACTCCATCTGCGGCGTCGAGGCGCTGCTCCGCTGGATCCACCCGACCCGCGGCATGATCTCGCCGGCCGAGTTCATCCCGGTGGCGGAGGAGACCGGCCTCATCGTCGGCATCGGCGAATGGGTCATCCAGCGCGCCTGCACCGAGGCAGTGCAGTGGCCGGACCGCATCAAGGTCGCCGTCAACGTCTCGCCGTGCCAGTTCAAGAGCCCCCGCCTGGTGCAGGTCGTGACCGACGCCCTCGCGCGCTCCGGCCTGCCGGCCCGGCGGCTCGAGCTGGAGATCACGGAATCCGTCCTGATGCGCGACAACGACGAGACGCTCGCCACCCTGCACCGCCTCCGCGGCCTGGGGGTGCGCATCTCGATGGACGATTTCGGCACGGGATTCTCGTCGCTGAGCTCCCTGCACAGCTTCCCCTTCGACAAGATCAAGATCGACCAGTCCTTCGTCCGCGACCTCGCGACCAAGACCGACTCCGGCGCCATCGTGCGTGCCATCGCGGGCCTCGGCAGCAGCCTGGGGATGCGGACCACGGCGGAGGGCGTGGAGACCAAGGCGCAGCTCGCCCGGGTGCGGGCGGAGGGATGCACGGAGGTGCAGGGCTACCTGTTCAGCCGACCCGTGCCGGCGCGGTCCATCCCGGGGCTGATCGAGCAACTGACGGCCACGCCGGCGCTTCAGCGGCCTATGTCCCTGCCCGCTTGATCCCGCGGCCCTTCCAGTCGTTCCATAGGGCCTGACCCGCGACCTGGAGGCTGCCGTGCCGCTGCGCATCGAGGACTACGCCCTGATCGGCGACTGCGAGACCGCTGCCCTGGTCGGGCGCGACGGCTCGGTGGATTGGCTCTGCTGGCCGCGCTTCGACTCCGATGCCTGCTTCGCCGCTCTGCTCGGCGCGCCCGAGCATGGGCGCTGGCTCGTTGCCCCCACGGACGAGACAGCGCGCGTGACCCGGCGCTACCGGGGCGACACCCTGATCCTGGAGACCCGCTTCGAGACGGCGGAGGGCGCGGTCCTGCTCGTGGACTTCATGCCGCCGCACAGCGAGAACTCAGACCTGGTGCGCCTCGTCATCGGCGAGCGCGGCCGGGTCGCGATGCGCATGGAGCTGGTGGTGCGCTTCGGCTACGGCGCCCTCATCCCCTGGGTCCACCGCCAGGAGGACGGCACGCTGCACGCGGTCGCCGGGCCGGACCAGGTCGTGCTAAGCACGCCCGTGCCCGTCCGCGGCGAGGGCTCCAGCACGGTCGGCGAGTTCACGGTCGCCGCGGGCGAGATGGTGCCCCTTACCCTGACCTACGCGCCCTCGCACCTGTCGCCGCCCGACCCGATGGAACCGATGGACGCGCTCGCCAGGACGGAGCGGTTCTGGACGGAGTGGTCCGGCCGCGCCCGGGTGGAGGAGGGCGAGCGGCGCGAGGCGGTGATGCGCTCGCTCATCACCCTCAAGGCGCTCACCTACGCACCCACCGGCGGCATCGTGGCGGCGCCCACCACGAGCCTGCCGGAAACCCCGGGCGGCATCCGCAACTGGGACTACCGCGTCTGCTGGCTGCGCGATGCGACCCTCTCGCTGCTCGCGCTGATGAATGCCGGCTACTACGGGGAGGCCGGCGCCTGGCGCGACTGGCTGGTGCGCGCCGTGGCCGGGGAGCCGGCGCAGGTGCAGATCATGTACGGCATCGGCGGCGAGCGGCGCCTGACCGAATGGGAGGTGGATTGGCTGCCGGGCTACGAGGGCGCCAAGCCCGTGCGGATCGGCAACGGCGCCTACAACCAGATGCAGATCGACGTGTACGGCGAGGTCATGGACGCGCTCTATCAGGCGCATCGCGGCGGGCTGGAGAACAGCAGCTATGGCTGGGCGCTGCAGCAGGCGCTTCTCGCGCGCCTGGCCGAGATCTGGCGCGAGCCGGACCGGGGCATCTGGGAGAGCCGGGGCGAGGCGCGGCACTACACGTTCAGCAAGGTCATGGCCTGGGTCGCCTTCGACCGGGGCGTCAAGACGGCGGAGGAATTCGGCCTGGACGGCCCCCTCGAACGCTGGCGCGCGATCGCGGACGAGATCCACGACGACGTGTGCGCGCACGGCTACGACCCAGGCCTCGGCAGCTTCGTGCAATCCTATGGCTCCCAGCGGCTCGACGGCAGCCTCCTGCTGCTCCTGACCACCGGCTTCCTGCCGCTCGACGACCCGCGCATCACGGGCACGGTGCGCGCCATCGAGGGGCGGATGCTCGCGGACGGCTTCGTCATGCGGCATGACCCGGCGGAGGTCGAGACCGGCCTGGCCCAAGGCGAGGGCGCCTTCCTCGCCTGCTCCTTCTGGCTCGCGGACGCCTACATGCTGACCGGACGCGAGGACGACGCCCGGCGCCTGTTCGAGCGGCTGCTCGCGCTGCGCAACGACCTGGGCCTGCTCTCCGAGGAATACGGCGTGCACGCCGGGCGCCTGCTCGGCAACTTCCCGCAGGCCTTCTCCCACATCGCGCTGATCAACACGGCGCACAACCTCGCCCGGCCGAGCAAGCCCGCGGCGCAGCGCGCCGGCCACGCCGCGCCGGGGACGTAGGCGGCTTCAGAACGAGGGGAATCAGCCATGATCTCGACCCGGGTGCACGGGATGATCGACTATCTCGTGGCCTCGCTGCTGGGAGGGTTGTCCGTGGCTGGCCCGTTCAGCCCGCGCGTGCGGGCGGCGCTCGGCGCCGCGGGCGCCTATCACGCCAGCTATTCCGTCCTGACGGACTACGAGGCGGGTGTTGCCGCCCGGATCACCATGCGCCAGCACCTCGCCCTGGACGCGCTCGGCGCGGCGGCGCTCTGCGGCGCCGGGTTGGCGATGCGCGGCGAGCGGCCGCGCGAGCGCATCCTGCTCGTGGCCGTCGGCCTGGCGGAGCTGGCCGTCGTCGGGCTGAGCGACAGCCAGCCCGTCCGCGGACCCGGGCAGGGCTCCGGGCCGATCGAGCGCCTATCCGGCCGGTCCGCATCGCCCGATGCGGTGGCCTACCCGCCCTTCGACGTGCCCAAGCCTGCAGCGGAGGGCGTGTGGGTGGTGGACAGCGCCCCGCTCCACATCCTCGGCCTGCCGTTGCCGATCCGCATGACCGTGATCCGCCTGGCCAGCGGCGACCTGCTCCTGCACTCGCCGACCCGGTGCAGCGTCGGCCTGCGGCGCGCGCTCGACCGGATCGGCCGCGTCCGACACCTGGTCGCGCCCAACGTCGCGCACTGGACGTTGCTGCCGGACTGGCAGCAGGCCTACCCGGACGCCATGACCTGGGCCGTCCCTGGCCTGCGCGAGCGCGCCCAGGTGCGCAGGTCCGGCGTGCGGCTCGATCACGAGCTGGGCGACGCCGCCCCGCCGGACTGGGCCGGCGAGATGCGGCAAGCCATCATCCGCGGCGGCGCCGGCTTCGTCGAGGCGGCCCTGTTCCACATCCCCACGCGCACGCTCGTGCTGACGGACCTGGTGATCAACCTCGAACCGCGGACGGTGCCCGCGCTGGTGCGCCCGGTGGCGCAGGTCCTGGGCATACTCGCGCCGGACGGCATGGCGCCGACGTACCTGCGCGCCATCGTCAAGCTGCGGCGCAACGAGGCTGCCGCGGCCGCGTCTCGCGTGCTGGAA
>JBBSIT010000214.1:0-6920 GCA_038231995.1 Acetobacterales bacterium
CGCATACCGTTCGCCAATCGCTGATGCATCTACCATCCGCAGAGCCTACGCAGTGATCAACTGCGCCGGAATCCCCTGTCCGAGCCGGCCCAGGCGCTCGGTCCCATCCGATTCAGGCATTGTTGGGCGTCGCCTTAGCGACGCGACCTGCGCGACGGTGATGCCGAGGCCTGCGCGCCTGTGTCCTCGAAGAAGCCAGGCCGCTCCGAGGCGATGCGGTCGATGGCGGCGAAGGCCGTCCGGAGGTGCTGCTGCATGATCGCGCCGGCGCCGTCCGCGTCGCGGGCAGCGACCCGGTCGATGATGGCGCCGTGCTGGTCCAGGATCATGCCGAGCCAGTCCGGGTCCTCCAGCGAGAGGAAGCGCACCCGATCGAGCTGCGCCTTCGCACCCGCGATGACCTGCCAGACGAAGGGGTGCCCTGCCATATCCATGAGCTGCCGGTGCATCGCCTCGTCCAGGGCGAAGAAGGCCGTGATGTCGCCCGCCTGGACCACCTTGGCCTGCTCGGACAAAGACCGGCGCAGTCTCGCCACCTCCGCAGGTGCTGCGACGCGGGCGGCGTCGGCCACGGCGCGGCATTCCAGCGCCTCGCGGACGAACTGGCTGTCGCGGACTGCGGCGATGCTGATGGGCGCCACAAAGGTGCCGACCTGCGGCACGACGCGCAGGAACCCGTCCTCGACCAAGTGCCAGAACACCTCGCGCACCGGCGTGCGGCTGACGCCGTAGCTCTCCGCCATGCTGGCTTCGGACAGCGCCTCCCCAGGTTGCAGCTCGCCGCGCACGATCCTGCCGCGCAGGTCCCCATAGAGTTGCTGGCCGGTCAGGCGCGGCGCCATCTTGGCGAGGTTGTCGAGCTTCGGCATGAAGCCTGCGGCCCGGTCAGGCGTGGATCGAGTTCAAGAACTGCCTGGCCCGGTCCGTCTTGGGGTTCGCCAGCATCTCGCGCGGGTCGGCGTCCTCGACGATCTGGCCCTTGTCCACGAACACCATGCGGGTGCCGACGTCGGCGGCGAAGCGGATCTCGTGCGTCACGACCAGCATGGTCCGCCCTTCCTGCGCCAGGTCGCGCATGACGGCGAGCACGTCGCCCACCGTCTCCGGGTCCAGGGCGGAGGTGGGCTCGTCGAACATCAGCAAGTGCGGGTTGGCCGCCAGCGCGCGGGCGATGGCCACGCGCTGCTGCTCGCCGCCGGAGAGCTGCGAGGGGTAGGCGTCGATGCGATGAGACAGCCGCACCTTCTCGAACAAGGCGCGCGCCCGCTCCTCCACCACCGCCTTCGGTTCCTTGTGGACCACCACCGGCGCCAGCATGACGTTCTGCAGCGCCGTTAGGTGCGGGTAGAGGTTGAAGTGCTGGAAAATCATGCCGACCCGCTTGCGCACCGCGGCGATGCTCCTGGCGTGCGCCTCGACGCGCTGGCCCTCGAAAATGATCTCGCCGCCCTGGATGCCTTCCAGCCCGTTCACGCAGCGCAGCAGCGTGGACTTGCCGGTGCCGCTCGGCCCGATGAAGCAGACGATCTCGCCCGGCACGACGCTCATGCTGATGCCGTCGAGGATGGTGCGCGCACCGAAGCGCTTGGTCATGCTGTTCAGCCGCAGGACGGGGGTCATGCCATGGCTCCGACCAGGTCGCTTCTCCGCCCGATATGGAAGCGGCGCTCGAGGGCGCCGCCGCCGAGGGAGATCGCGTAGTTGATGAGGAAGTACAGGAAGGCCAGGGCGAGCAGCGGCGCGAAGCCGCCGTCGGTGGACTCGCGGATCAGCAGCCCCGTCCTCGTTAGCTCGATGTAGCCGATGACGGACGCAAGGGAGGACTCCTTGACCGTGGTAATGAGGATGCCGACTGAGGGTGGCAAGACGACGCGAATCGCCTGCGGCCCGATGATGTGGCGCATTACCTGGATATAGCCCATGCCGGAGGACTGCGCCGCCTCCCACTGGCCGCGCCCGACGCTCTGTATGCCGGCGCGAACCACCTCCGACATCGTCGAGCTGGCGTGCAGAGCCAGCGCAATGGTCGCCGCCGCGAAAGGCGAGAGGTCCACCCCTAGCAGGAGCGGCATGCCGAAATAGCTGAAGAACATGACGATCAGGATCGGGATGGAGCGGAAGAACTCGGTGTAGAGCAGCGCCAGGATGCGCAGCGTCCGCCACCGCGAGATGCGGAGAAGCGCCAAAAGGGTGCCACCAACCACCCCGATGAGGACCGCGAGCCAGCTCAGCCAGAGCGTGGTGCCGGTCGCGCGCAGCAGCAGCGGGACATAGGCCAAGAGGTCCATGCTCATCGTGCCACCGCCCCCTGGCGGAACAGCGCTCGCCCGATCGCCAACCTGGCCAGGTTCACGGACTGGCAGAGCACGAGGTAGACGACGGCCGCGACCACGAACGTCTCGAAGAAGCGGAACGAGGTCGAGCCGACCGTCTCCATCCAGGACGCGACCTCGTCGACCGCGACGACCGAGGCCAGCGAGGAGGCGAGGATCACCGCGACGAACTGGTTGCCGAGCGGGGCATAGATCGTGCGGAACACCTGGGGGAACACCACGTGGCGGAATACCTGCAGTGCGTTCATGCCCTGGGACTGGGCCGCCTCGAACTGCCCGGCTGGCACCGCGATTAGCCCGGCGCGGAGGATCTCCGCCATGTAGCCGGCGCTGTTCAGCGACAGGGCGATCAAGGCGGCGTTGAAGGAGGACAGGCGGACACCGATGCTCGGCCCGGCGAAGTAGACGACGTAGAGGATCACCAGCAACGGCGTATTTCGCATGAATTCGACATAGACGCTCCCGAGAACCCGCAGTATCCGCGACTTGCTGCGCCGCAGCACAGGGATGGCAGCCCCGATAATGAGGCTGAGCAGGATCGCGAGCACGGACAGGCCAAGCGTCAGGGCGGCGGCATGCCTAAGCTCCCCCAGGTAGGGGTAGATCGTGCGCAGCGTGAATGTGTAATCCATGATCGCGGCTGTCCGGCTGTGCCCCGAGCGGCCCTTGGGCGCCCGGGGCAGGTGGGGATCAGTACTGGACGGTGATCTTCGGCTGCTCGAATCCGAACCACTTCTGGAACAACCGGGCATTGTCCCCGGATGCGTTGAACTGCCCGACGAACAGGTTGAGCACGCGGAGCCAATCGGCGTCGCCCGCGGGCAGACCGATCGCGATCTCGGCGCGGGCGAGAATGCCGTCGAGTTGGCGCAGCTTGCCAGGACGGTCCTTGATGGCCTGGGTGTTGTAGAAATCGTCCTCGGCCATCGCGTCCACCTGGCCGGACAGCAGCGCGCTCATCTCGTCGGATTGGGTGTTGAACCGGGTGAGCGTCGCCTTCGGCAGCGCAGCCGGCACCGCCCGCTCGGCCGTGCCGCCGCGCGATATCGCGATCTTCATGCCCTCGCCCTCACCCAAGTCTGCGATTGCCCGCGGCTTGGCGCCCTCCACCACCAGCAGGCGCATGGTGGTGACCAGGTAGGGATCGGTGAAGGCGATCGTGGTCGAGCGCTCGACGTTGCGGGTGAAGTCGGCGATCGTCACGTCGACCTTGCGCGTCTGAAGCGAGGTGACGCGTCCCGGGATATCCGTGACGACGAACTCCGGCTTCACCTTCAGCGCCTCGGCCAGTCGCTTGGCGATATCGATGTCGTAACCCTCGGCCTCTCCGGTCGGCAGGACGCGGCTGTAGGGCGGCAAGCTGGGCAGCACAGCGATGCGAAGCGTGCCTCGCGTCAGCACCTGCTGCAGCACGCTCGGCGGGGCCTGCGCAGCGGCGGTGCCGGCTATCAGAGCCAGCGCCGCTGCGGCCAGCGTCCACGTCGCGAGATTCCTGCGGTTCAGTGGCATGGTTCGTTCTCTCCCTTGGTTCGTGTGTTCTGGGTCTCTTCGGCGGGAAGGCGTTAGTCGCCGAAGCTCAACTGCACCTTCACGGTCTGCTCCGGGTGGGTCTCGACCAGGTCGAACGCCGCCCGCGCGTCCTCCGCCGGAAAGGTCTGGGTGATCATGGCAGCCGGCGTCAGACGGCCGGCCTCCAGCCACTCGATAACTTGCGGCATCAACCGGCGATTCAGGCGCGAGCCGGCGATCGTCAGCTCCTTGCGCACGATCTCCTGCTGCACGACGGAAGTCGGCTCCGGCGAGAAGCCGAGCAGGCCGATGCGGCCGGCAGGCGCCGCGACCCGGCACGCCTCGCCCAGCAGCGCCGGCACGCCCGCACCGTCGATCACCACGGAGGGACCGAGGCCATCGAGCTCGCCCGCCACCGCAGCCGGCACGTCCTGCTGCCCCGACTGCAAGGTGGCGTCCGCCCCGAACGCTGCGGCGCGACGCAGCCGGGCGGCATCGGGATCGGCGACGATGCAGCGGGCGCCGAACATCTTGGCCACCTGCAGCACGGTGATCCCCACCGTGCCCGCACCGTAGATCAGGACCGTGTCGTCGGCCGTGCAGCCGGTGCGCGACAGTACGTTGGCCGCCACGGACAGAGGCTCCACCAGGGCTGCGACGTCGAACGGAAGGGAGGGCGACACCTTGATCGCATTGCGCGCCGGCACGACCATCCGGTCGCGGAAGCCGCCGTCCCGGTGCACGCCGAACACCTCGAGGTTGGCGCAGACATTCGGCCGGCCGGTCCGACACGGGTGGCAGTGGCCGCACGACACCACGGGGTCGACCACAACGTGGTCGCCCACGGCGACGTTCGTAACGCCGGCGCCGGCCGTCTCCACCGTGCCGGCCATCTCGTGACCGATAATGCGAGGATAGCGCGCGAACGGATTGCTGCCGTGAAGGATATGCATGTCGGAGCCGCAGATGCCGGCACGGCGCACCGCGATCAGCACCTCACCCGCGCCCGCCTGCACAGAGTCGCCGTCGCGCAGCACCAGGCGATGTGGTGCCTCGACCGCAATGGCCACCATCGACGCGCTCCCCAATTCATTCTTGTATACTGGGATACTAGTTTACCAAAAGTGTGTCAACGACAAAGATCGCGCCTTGGCGCAGGTACGCATCGCTGCAACGTGGCGAGGGGTGAATACATTGGGAGAGAGTGCTTGCCGGGTCACGCGCGCCCTGTCTAACTCGCAACAACACGTTCGATGCTCTGTCGAGGAACGTCATCGCCAGGCTACGTCCACCAGGTTCGGAGCCGGGGAGGTCCTGCTGGAACTACGTCGGCAATCCTGCTGAACGTGCCCCGGGCTATGCTTCAGCCGCCGGGATAGGACTGTCGCTCACCTGTGTGCGGCTAGCGCCCGCATGAGGGCGATCGAAACCATCGCCGTTGCCATTCGCGACGCGATGGAACAGGGGAATACACAATGATAGCACGCAGAGCCTTGCTCGCTGGGACCACTGCAGCCGCCGTGCCGCTCGCCCAGCCTCACGCCCAGCGTCCGGTTACGGTGCGCTGGTGGTACCACTTCGATGATCCTAAGGCGTCCCCGGCCGCCCTGGTCGCGGCGTTCGAGGCGGCGAACCCCGGCATCAAGGTCCAGGCCGAGAGCATCCCCTGGGGCGGCGGCGGCGACTACGACACGCGGATGTACACCGCGCTGATCGCCGGCAACGGCCCGGACGCGGCCATGGTGAAGTTCCAGAACATGCCGCGGCTGATGGAGATGGACGCGCTGCTGCCGCTCGACCGCTACATTGACGCCTGGCCGGCGCGGACGGACATCGCGGACCCGATCTGGACCCTGCACGCGGCGCCGGACGGCAAGCACTACTACCTGCCGCTGCAATACGTCGTGCTCTACCTGTATGTCCGGCAGGACTGGCTGGCGGAGAAGAGCATGGTCCCGCCCGCCACCTTCGATACGTTCCTGCAGGCGGCGAAGGCCCTCACCGGCGAGAACCGCTGGGGTTTCGGGCTGCGGGGCGGCGGCGGCGGGCATGATTTCTGGTGCACCTTCGTCCTGGGCGGCGGCGCGAAGCTCTCGAAGGGCGGGCTGCTCACGCCTGAGGCGCTGGCGGCGAACCACTGGTTCATCGACCTGCACCGCATCCAGAAGGTGTGCCCACCCTCGGCGCCGACGGACGGCTTCGTGCAGGTGATCAACAACATGAAGGCCGGGCGCACGGCCATGACCATCCACCACATCGGCTCGGCCAACGAGCTGTCGGCGGCGCTCGGGGACGCGATCACCGCCGTGCCGGTGCCGCGCGGTCCGGACGGCGGGGGCTGGGCCACCTACGGCGACGGCTCGAACGCGGTGTTCTCCGCGAGCCGCAACCCAGAGGCGGCCTGGCGCTGGATCGCCTTCCTGTCCACGGGGGAGGCGAATGCCGCGTTCAACAAGCTCTCCGGCCAGGTTCCGGTCACGACCTCCGGCGCCCGAACGTGGGACGTGCAGCCGAAGCGCTTTCTCGACGCCACCACGGAGTCCCTGCCGCTCGCCCAGGTGCTGCCGTCCTCGCCGCAGACGGCCGATTTCACCCGCACGGTGTGGCCGCAGACCACGCAGAAGGCGCTGCTCGGACAGATCACCCCGGATGACATGATGCGGACCTTCGACAAGCTCTTCTTCGGTTGAGACCTGGGTTAAGCCAGGCGGCGACGCCGTGGCTGCTGCTGCTGCCGGCGCTGGCGGCCACGGCCCTGCTGGTGCTCGTGCCGGCCCTGGAGACGCTGTGGCTGTCGCTGCATGACGTGGTGCTGTTCCGCCCGCGCCTGCGCCCGTTCGTGGGCTTCGGCAACTACGCCCGGGCGCTGGCCGACCCGGTGTTCTGGGCCAGCCTCGGCAACTCGCTGGTCTGGGTGGCCTCGGCGGTCTCCCTGCAGGTCCTGCTCGGCTTCGCCGCCGCCCTGCTGCTCAACCGCTCCTTCGCCTGGCGCGGCCTGGCGCGGGCGCTGGTAGTCGTGCCCTGGGCGCTGCCCGGCGTCATCATCGGCCTGATCTGGACCTGGATGCTCGACTTCAA
>JBBSIT010000215.1:0-6916 GCA_038231995.1 Acetobacterales bacterium
GCTCATGCCGCCACCGCTTGCTGGCGGGCGCGGCGCTTGGCGGCGTGGGCGGCGGCGGCCTCCCGCACCCAGGCGCCTTCCTCATGCGACCGGCGGCGCGTGGCCAGGCGCTCGCGGTTGCACGGGCCGTTGCCGGCGAGCACCTGCTTGAATTCCTCCCAATCGATCTCGCCGAAAATCCAGTGCCCGGCGGCCTCGTCCCAATGCAGCGCCGGGTCGGGCATGGCGAGGCCGAGGTGCTGCGCCTGCGGCACGGTGGCGTCCACGAACTTCTGGCGCAGCTCGTCGTTGCTGAACCGCTTGATCTTCCAGCGCGTCGAGGCGTCGGAATTGGTGCTCTCGCCGTCGGGCGGGCCGAACATCATCAGGCAGGGCCACCACCAGCGGTCCAGCGCGTCCTGCGCCATCGCCTTCTGCTCCGGCGTGCCGCGCGACAGCGTGAGCATGATCTCGTAGCCCTGGCGCTGGTGGAAGCTCTCCTCCTTGCACACGCGCACCATGGCGCGGGCATAAGGGCCGTACGAGCAGCGGCATAACGGGATTTGGTTCATGATCGCAGCGCCGTCCACCAACCAGCCGACGGCGCCGATATCGGCCCAGCTCAGCGTGGGGTAGTTGAAGATGCTGCTGTACTTGGCGCGGCCGGCCAGGAGCTGGTCGATCAGCTCCTCGCGCGACACGCCCAGCGTCTCGGCGGCGGCATACAGATAAAGGCCGTGGCCGCACTCGTCCTGCACCTTGGCGAGCAGCGCGGCCTTGCGGCGCAGGCTCGGCGCGCGGGTCAGCCAGGCGCCCTCGGGCAGCTGGCCGACGATCTCGCTATGCGCGTGCTGGCTGATCTGCCGCACCAGGGTGCGGCGATACGCCTCCGGCATCCAGTCATTCGCCTCGATCCGCTCCTCGGCATCGACCCGCTCCTGGAAGCGGGCCGACTGCCCGCCGTCCTCCATCGGGCGGGGGGCGTGATCGGCTTGGTTCAGGGCCTGCGTGTACATGGCGGCGCTCCGACTTCGACCTACTCAACATATCACAAAAAATCGTGGACACAAGATTTTCTGTAATACGTTGTCGTCGGTCACGTCCCCGGGAACCTCCGCGGCGCTCAGCAGTTTGTTACCCACACCTAACCAGGAGAGCTACCATGGACGAGGATCGCTTCAAGGGCGCAGCCCAGCAGGCCGGCGGCAAGATCGAGGGCGCGGTCGGCTCGATGACCGGGGACGCGAAGTCCAAGGCGGAGGGTTACATCGACGACGTGGCCGGCAGCGCGCAGCGCACGTATGGGCAGGCCAAGGACGCCGTACGCGATGCCGCCGGGCGCGTGAGCGACCAGGCCGGCGATTACGGCAGCCAGGTGCTCGATCAGATCGAGGAGGCCGGCGACTACCTGGCCGACACCATCGAGCAGCGGCCGATCACCGCCCTGCTGATCGCTGCCGGCGTCGGCTTCCTCATCGCGCTGGCGACCAAGCCGGCGCCGCGGGTCGTCTATCGCCGTCGCTGAACCGGCTGTACAGGTCCGGTCCCGGCCTCGGCAGGGGGCCGGACCTGTTCGCCATCGCGTCCAGCGCGCGCTCGGAGCCTGGCAGCAGCGCCGCGTAGAGACGGGCGCATAGGCGTCGGGCCGCGGTTCCCGGCCAGTCCGCCGGCAGCAGCGCCGCGGGCAGATGCGGGTCCCGCAACGCTGCCCGCCGGTACTCGTGGATGAGCAGCACCCGCGCCCGCAGGGCATCGGCGGGAGCAGGGCAGGGGACGTTGCCGTCCAACGGGGTGAACAGGTCCAGGAACGCCGTATAGCGGTCAGCGACCTGCGTCAGCGGCCAAACCCGTGCAGCTAAGGTCCGCATCGCGTCGTCCTCGGCCGACGCCAGCAGATGCAGCGCATCCGATCCAGGCGGAGCCGCGGAATCCGGCGCTACCAGCACGCCCGGCGCGAGCAGCACGTATCCCGCCGCTTCCAGCCCGGCGCGGTCGGCGCCCGCGTCCGGCAGCGCGAGGCGGAGCCGGCCGCCCCAGGGCGTGTCGAGCGGCCCGTAGATGCGCCGGGCCGCCTCCGCGAACACGGCCCGGCCCGGCTTGGCGAGCTGGTAGAAGCTGTTGCGCCCCACGCGGTGCCGCTGCAGCCAGCCATCCCGCAGCAGGCGCGACACCGCCGTGCGCACCACGCCGCCGCCGATGCCGAGGCCGCCCAGCAACTCGATCAGGTCCGCGAGGCCGACCTCGCCGCCGCGCGGGGCGATCGCGTCGCCATAGACCGAGATGATCAGCGATCCCGTGCGCGACGGCTCGGCGCGCCAGGCGGCGAGCAGGCGGTCCAAGTTCACCCTTGACGGATCATCTCGGCCGCGCGCTCGGCGATCATCATCACGGCCGGCTGGATGTTGGTGGAGGGCACGAGCGGCATGACCGAGGCGTCCGCTATGCGCAGCCCGGCCACCCCGCGCACCCTGAGCGCCGGGTCGGCCACCGCGGCGTCGTCGGCGCCCATCCGGCACGTGCCGCAGGGGTGGTACACGGTGGTGCCGGTGGTGCGGATATATTCGAGCAGGCCGTCATCGTCCTCCACCCCCGTGGGCGGCGACAGCTCCTCCTCGATCAGCCCGACGAACGGCGCGGTGCGGGCCAGCCGGCGGGCGAGCCGGGCCGCGTCCAGCATGACCCGGCGGTCCCCCGGTGCGTCGAGGTAGCGCGCCGTGATGACCGGCTTCGCGTCCGGATCGGGGCTGCGGAGCATGATCTCGCCGCGGCTGTCGGGGCGGCACTGGCCGAAGTTGAACATGAACCCGGGATGGCTCGGCAGCACGTAGCCGCCGCCCGGCGCGATGCTGAAGTTGATGAACTGGAACTGCACCTCCGCCTCCTCCGCGCCGGGCGTCACGCGGGCGAACAGCGTCGCTTCCGTGGCGCCCACCGCCATCGGCCCGTCCCGCCGGAGCGCGTAGCGCAGCGCCATCCCGGCCATGCGGGCGCGGCTCGCGGTGATCTCGTTCATGGTGCCGGCTGGCTTGGTGCGGAAGGCGAAGCGGGTGATGAAGTGGTCCTGCAGGTTCTGCCCCACCGCCGGCCGGTCAGCTATGACGGGGATGCCGAGCGCCGAGAGTGCTGCGCCGTCCCCCACGCCCGACAGCATCAGCAGCTTGGGCGAGCCGATCGCGCCGGCCGCCAGCACCACCTCGCGCCCCGCGCCGAACGACTGCTCCGTACCGTCCGCGCGGCGCACCAGCACCCCAGCGGCGCGGCCGTCCCGGAACAGGATGCGCCGCGCGTCCACGCCGGTCACGACGCGCAGGTTCGGCCGGCCGCGCACGGGACGCAGGTAGGCCCGCGCCGTGCTGACCCGGCGGCCGCGGCGCACGTTCATCTGGATCGGCGTCACGCCTTCGATCGAGCCGTCGTTGATGTCGCGGTGGAGCGGGAAACCCAGCCGCTCGCAGGCGGCGATGAAGGCGACGGCGCCGGGCGACAGGCGCCGCGGCTGGCTGACGCCGATCGGCCCGCCCGCGCCGCGCGTCTCGCCGGGCGGCCCGGCCCAGTCCTCGATCTTGCGGAAATACGGCAGCACGTCGGCGAACGACCAGCCGCGCGCGCCGGACTGCGCCCAGCGGTCGTAGTCGTGCGGGGAGCCGCGCAAGAACACCAGCCCGTTGACCGAGCCCGACCCGCCCAGCACCCGGCCGCGCGGCCAGGGGACGGAGCGGCCGTGCAGCTCGCCCTCGGCCTCCGTCTCGAAGCCCCAGTCGTATTTGCGGCTGGCGAACAGGCGGGCGTAGCCGACGGGGATGTGGATCCAGATATCGCGGTCCTCCGGCCCGGCCTCCAGCAGGGTCACGCGGGTGGCCGGGTCCTCGGAGAGGCGGGCGGCCAGGATGCAGCCCGCGGTGCCGCCGCCGACGATCACGTAGTCGGATTGGTCGTCCAAACGCGCTCCCCCGGGATGCTCCGCCGTCGTGGCGCAGTGTCGGGCGTATCGCCTGGCCTGCATAGTCCCGATCGGCGGCGAAGCGCGTCCGCGCCGAGCCCCTTGAGGGGCAGGGAGGGCACGGTCAGGCCCTGCGCACCATGAAGTCGCGCCCGGCGAGCTTCATGCCGATGCCCACGAGCGCCATGGTGATGGCGAGTAGGATGCCGCCGAAGGCCGCGAGCACCTCGAAGTTGCCAGCCTCGCTGAGGTCGTAGAGCAGGACCGACATGGTCCGCGTCTTGGGGCCGACGAGGAACACCGCGGTCGAGAGCTCGCGCGACGCGACGATGAACACGATCAGCCAGCCGCCCAGCAGGCTCTGGCGGAGCAGCGGCGCCGTGATCCGCGCGATGGAGCGCAGGCGTCCGCTGCCGAGGATCTGGGCCGCCTCCTCCATCTCCGGATGGATGGAGCGGACCGCGGCGGCCGAGTTGGCGTAGGCGATCGGCAGGAAGCGCGCGGTAAAGGCGATGATGACGATCGCCGCGGTGCCGTAGAGCGCGACCGGCGGGGCGGCGTAGGCAGCGTAGAAGCCGATGGCCATGACGATGCCCGGGATCACGAACGGCGCCATCGCGAGAAAAGCCAGCGCCGAGCCGAACGGCACCAGCCGGCGGTTCACGATGTAGGCGAGGAGCACGGCGATCAGCACGGCGGCCGTCGCGGCGGCGGCCGAGAACCACAGGGTGTTCCAGATGGACGCGAGCGCCATCTCGTGCCGGAACAGCAGGTAGGTGTAGTTGTTGAACGTCAGGTTGTCCCAGGACAGGCCCCGCCCCCAGGCCTTCGCGAAGGAGGCCTGCAGCAGCACCAGCACCGGGAGCGCCACGGACAGCGCGCCGACGAGGGCGCACCAGCCGAACGCCACCCAGCGCCACGGCCCGAGCCGGATCGGCCGCTTCTCGCCGCCCTTGCCGGTCTGCGACACGTAGCCCTTGCGCGCCAGCAGCAGCTTCTGCACCGCGATCATGCCCAGGGTGATGAGCAGCAGCGGGATGGCGTAGGCCGCCGCCACCTCGACCCGCACGGGATACTTGAAGAATTGCCAGAGCTGGGTGGTGACGACGTTGATGCGCGCGGGAATACCGAGGATCGCGGGCGTGCCGAACAGCGAGACGGTCTCAAGGAACACGACGATGATGCCCCCCAGGATGGCGGGCCAGACGAGCGGCAGCGTGACCTTGCGGGTGACGATCCAGGTGCCGGCGCCCAGGATGTTCGCCGCGTCCTCCATCTCCGACGAGACAAGGTCGAGCGCCGCCTTCACGAAGATGAAGATGAGCGGGAAGGAGTGCAGCGCGATGACGAAGGCGAGGCCGGGGAAGCTATAGACGTTGAACAGCGGTCCCTCAGCGCTGCTCGCCCAGCGCCAGAGCAGGTTGAGGAACCCAGCGTTCGGCCCGGCGAGCAGGATCCAGCCCACCGCGCCCAGATAGGGCGGCAGGACGAAGGCGGCCATGACCAAGGCCCAGGCGACGCCCTTGCCGGGCATGTCCGTGCGCGACACCGCCCAGGCCATCGGCACGGCGAACACCGCCGCCAGCCCCGCCGACGCAGCACCCAGCACGAGCGAGTTGACCAGGGCCTCGATGTACCTGGCCCGGCCATAGGCGGCCACGTAGTTGGCGAAAGTGAAGGCGCCGGTGCCCCTGGCCTCGAAGCTGACGACCAGCAGCTTGCCGATCGGCACTGCCACGAGGAACAGCAGGACCGCGATGAGCGCGACCCACAGGATGGTCGCGGGTTCGAGGTATCGTATGCGCCGGGCAAGGGCGCCCCCGCGTCGCGTGCCTGCGGCGGGCGTCGAGCCTGCTGCTGCGGTCGTCGCCATCCGTCCGTCAGACGCCGCCATGCGTCCATCAGACACCGAACGTGTCGCGCCAGAGCTCCTTCACCTCGGGGAGGCCGGTCTCGACCTCATCGAGCGTCGGCGTGATCAGCTTGATCCCGTTCAACGGCTTGGCCCCTTCGGGCGGCGGGACATCCGGCCGCAGCGACTCGTGGAAGAACGGACGCGTCGCCAGGGAGTAGGTGGGCGAGGCCATGAACTCCATGAACAGCTTCGCGGCGTTCGGATGCGGCGCGTTCTTCATGATGGCGCTCGGGGACGGCACCAGCAGCGTGCCGTCCGTCGGGTAGATCAGCGCCAGCGGGTTGCCGCGCGAGATGCTGAGCAGCGTGGTCGCGGATGGTATGCACACCCCGACGCTGCGCTCCCCCGCGTTCATTGTCGTCACGGGATCGGCGCTGGAGCGGCCGATCTGCGGCCGGTTCCTCTCCAGCGCCTTGAAGTAGTCCCAGCCGTACATCTTGCGCATCTCGATGCACCAGAGGCCGATGGCGCCGCTGAAGCCGGGATGCCCCACGGCGAGCTTGTCGCGCCATTTCGGGTCCAGCAGGTCCTTCCAGCTCGCGGGCGCCTCGCTCTCGCGCACCTGATCCGTGCGCCGGGCGAGCATATAGAGGCCGAGATAGGTGACCTGGACGAAATTGTCGGGATCGATGTTGCGTATGGCGTCGATCAGCCCGTTCGCGTTCTTCGCGCGGTATTGCAGCAGCGCTCCCTCGCGCTTCAGGAAGGCGGCGTGGCTGTAGTCGGTCGAGCTGAACACGTCGCATTGCGCGACGCCGGCCCGCATGTCCTGCGACAGCCGCTGGAACGCGACCTGCGACGTGCTGCGGACGACGTTGACCTTGACGCCGGGGAAGCGGGCGGTGAACGCCGTTGCCGCCGCCTCGGACGGCTCCGCCTGCATCTGCCCGGTGTACCAGGTAACCTCGCCCTCGCGCTTGGCGGCCTCATGCAGCTCGCGCTCATGCGCCGGCAAGTCCTGCGCCGCGGCCGCTCTAGCGGCGAGGCTGCCCAGTGCGCTGCCCGCCAGCATGGCGGAGAGATGGCGTCTCGTGATCGGTTCCATGGCCGGCGTCCTCCTGCGCGATCTTGCCGAGCGCCAC